>CAYMUD010000004.1:0-39800 GCA_964393495.1 uncultured Clostridia bacterium
CCTTTCTTACTATTTAAAACATTATATAACTTTTTATTAATATAAATCAAATATTTCAGGATAATTAATAAAATAACGATATATATAGTAGATAAGAAATGATTAACAATCTTTGTTTTATAAGTAAATAAAACTTAAAGTCTAATATTACAATTAATTAATAAAATATTTTTTTGATTTTTAATTGAATTTTTATTCTTTATTCATTATAGTTATATTAACAAAAATAAGGAGACTAGTTATGCTATCAAAAATTAATACATGTGTTTTACAGGGTTTAGAAGGTTACGGAGTAGAAGTTGAATCAGATATAAGTAATGGTCTTCCATCTTTTAACATAGTAGGATTACCGGATGCTGCTATTAAAGAATCTAAGGAAAGAGTGAGGTCGGCAATATCAAATAGTGGCTATAGATTTCCTATGAATAGAATTACCATTAACTTATCTCCAGCCTCTATAAGAAAAGAAGGTAGCCAATTGGATTTACCAATAGCTTTAGGTATTTTAAATTCAATGGGGAAAATCATTAGTATTGAAGAAGATACTTTTTTTATAGGAGAATTATCTTTGAACGGAGATATAAAACACGTAGAAGGCGCTCTTCCAATGGTTATTTCTCTTAGAGAAAAGGGTGTTAAGAATATATTTATACCTTTGGATAATTTAGAAGAATGTAGTTATATTACAGGTATAGATATATATCCAGTTAAAGATATAGTCGATATAATAGAAATATTAAATAAGAGATTAAGGGTAAAACCAATAGAACCCAAAAAATTTACTGAAGAAGAAAACACAAGAGAATATAACTTCGATTTTTCTGAAGTTAAAGGTCAAGATACACTAAAACGTGCAGTAGAAGTTGCTGTAGCTGGAGGACATAATATATTAATAATAGGACCACCAGGTTCAGGGAAAACTATGATTGCGAAAAGAATACCTGGTATAATGCCGGATTTATCTTTTGAAGAAGCTTTAGAGATTACTCAAATATACAGTGTTTCAGGGATAACAGAAGTAGAAAAATTGATAAAGACAAGACCTTTCAGAGCTCCTCATCATACTATTTCAAAAACGGCATTAGTAGGTGGTGGAAGAATACCAAAGCCAGGAGAAGTTTCTTTATCTCATTACGGGGTTTTGTTTTTAGATGAAATGCCAGAATTTTCAAAAAAGACATTAGAAGTTCTAAGACAACCCATTGAGGATGGAGAAATTTTAATTTCCAGGGCAAATGCCAACCTTAAATATCCATCTAAATTTATGCTTGTAGCTAGCATGAATCCCTGTCCTTGTGGTTATTATGGAGATCCAAAACACGAATGTAGATGTTCTCAAAATCAAATAGATAATTATCTGAATAAAATAAGTGGACCTTTGTTAGACCGAATAGATATACAAATAGAGGCAAGTCCAATAGAATATAAAGATTTGAAAAATAAAGAAGAAAATGAAAGTTCTAAAGTAATAAAAAAAAGAGTTAATAAAGCTAGAAAAATTCAAAAGGAAAGATATAAGAATCTAGATATATTTTCTAATTCTGAATTAACTAATAAAGCTATTAAAAAACATTGTAATTTCACAGAAGATGCTGAAAGATTGTTGAAAAATTCTTTTGATAGTTTAGGACTTAGTGCAAGAGCTTATAACAAGATTATTAAGGTAGCAAGAACTATTGCAGATTTAGATTTTGAAGAAACTATTAAACTTAACCATTTAGCTGAAGCTATACAGTATAGGAATTTAGACAGAAAGTTTTGGGGTTGATTATGAACTATAAAAATACAATAACTTTGCTAAACTTTTCATTGGGTCCAAAAAATAATATCATAAAAAAACTAGTAGACTATTTTGAAGATGTTGAAAACATAATAAATAATTTCAATAGTTATAAGAAAGACTTGGATTTTTTATCTGAAAAAGATAAACTTAGGATAATAGATGCAATCAATTCTAATTATATTGATAAAATAACCAAGAAAATAGAATGTGATAATATTAATATAGTAACAAGGTTTGACAAAGAGTATCCTGAAAAACTAAAATATATAGAAAATTCACCATTTATTTTATATACGATAGGGAGTATAAGTAATTTAAATTTAATAAACAAAAATATATCTATAGTTGGTTCAAGAAAAGCTACTAATTATGGAAAATGGGTTTGTAAAAAATTTTCAAAAGAATTAACACAAAAAGGAATAACTATAACAAGTGGTATGGCTTTGGGAATTGATTCCATAGCTCACAAGACATGTCTAGAGAATAAAGGTAAGACCATTGCTGTATTAGGTAGTGGAATAGATATTATTTATCCTAAGAGGAATAAAAATTTGTACGAAGGTATTAAGAAAAGTGGATTAGTAATATCAGAGTTTCCTATAGGATCAAGGGTCATGCCTTACAACTTTCCCGTTAGAAATAGAATAATAAGTGGGTTAAGTGATGGGGTTTTAGTAGTAGAAGCTAGTGATAAAAGTGGAACTCTTATAACTGCTACCTATGCTGGAGAACAAAATAAAGAAATTTTTGCAGTACCTGGAAATATAGATAATTATTTAAGTAAAGGTACGAATCAGTTGATTAGAGAAGGAGCAAAAATAACAACAAATCTTAATGATATTTTAGAAGAATTTAATTGGAATAGTTCAAAATATATTAAGGTACCTAAACAGGAAGTAGATAAATTCGATGAAATTGATAAAAAAATATTGGAATTTTTAAAAGAGGGATCTAAAAATATTATTGAATTAAGTGAGAAAATAAATATAAAACAACAAAACTTACTTTCAAAATTGACAATATTGGAAATGCAGGGTATTATATCACAAGAAAAAGGAAAGAATTTTAGATTGAAAAATTAGTTGGAGGAATTTGATGAGTAAAAATTTATTAATTGTTGAATCACCATCAAAAGCAAAAACGATAAAGAAGTTCTTAGGTAGTAATTATAGGGTTACAGCTTCTGTTGGACATTTAAGAGATTTACCAAAAAGTAAGCTTGGTATTGATATAGATAATGATTTTGAACCTAACTACATTACTATCAGGGGAAAGGGCAAGGTAATAAAAGAATTAAAAAAAGAAGCAAAGAAAGCAGATAAAATTTACTTGGCTACCGACCCCGACAGAGAAGGAGAAGCTATATCTTGGCATATTGCAAATATATTAAAATTAGATGAAAATGATAAAATAAGAGTTGAATTTAATGAAATAACAAAAAGTGCAATTAAAAGTGCGGTTAAATCTCCAAGGAATATTGACTTTGATTTAGTTAATGCACAACAGGCCAGAAGACTATTAGATAGACTTGTGGGTTATAAAATAAGTCCTTTGTTGTGGAAAAAAATAGAAAGAGGATTAAGTGCAGGAAGAGTACAATCTGTCGCTGTAAAACTAATATGCGATAGGGAGAAAGAAATCGAAGCTTTTGAGCCCGTTGAATATTGGACTTTAGATGGGATTTTCGACAAAGATTTAAAATTAGAAACTAAGTTTAAAGGAAAGTTAGAAGGTAAAAAGGTTAAAAAAGTAAAAATAGAAAATGAAGAGAAAGCAAATGAATTGTATGAAGACATAATAGAAGGTAAAAAAGGAAAGGTATATAAAGTCAGTAAAAAAAATAGAAACAAAAAACCCTATCCTCCATTTATCACTAGTACTTTACAGCAAGATGCTAATAGAAAACTGGGTTTTTCTACAAAAAAAACTATGGTTATAGCTCAACAGCTTTATGAAGGTATAGATTTAAAAAAAGATGGAACTGTAGGTTTGATAACATATATTAGATCTGATTCATATAGAATATCTGATGAAGCGAAAAAGAAAACATCGGATTATATAAAGCAAGTTTTTGGAGAAAAGTATCTTAACAGTAAACACAAGTTTGGTAAAAACAAAAAAGGTTCCCAGGATGCTCACGAGTGTATAAGACCTACATATATAGAAAAATCCCCAGATGATATTTCAAAGTTGCTAACTTCTGATCAGCTTAAATTATACAATTTAATATGGGAAAGATTTATAAGCAGTATGATGTCATCTGCTAAGTATGAGAGTTTATCCATAGACATAAATATTAAAGACTATATATTTAGATATAATGGAAAAAGATTAGTATTTGACGGATTTACCAAAGTATATAGTACCAATGATAACTACGTAAAATTACCAGATATAAAAGAAAATGAAATATTAGATTTAATAAAACTAATCAAAGAACAACATTTCACAAAACCACCAGCAAGGTATAATGAAGCAAGTTTGGTAAAAACAATGGAAGAATTGGGAATTGGAAGACCTAGTACATATGCACCTACTATTTCCACAATATTATATAGAAATTACGTACAATATGAAGAAAAAAAGTTCATGCCGACAGATCTAGGCAAATTAGTAACCAGTGTATTGGTTGAAAATTTTAAAAATATAATAAATGAAAAATTCACAGCTGAATTTGAAAATAAGCTGGACTTAGTAGAAGAAGGTAGTGCTGAATGGAAAGCTATTATTAGAGAATTTTACGATACCTTTAGTAAAACCTTAAAAAAAGCTGAAGAAAATATTAAAGAAATAGAAAAGGTAGAAATTGAAACAGATATAAAATGCGAAAAATGCGGAGCAAATATGGTAGTTAAAAAGGGTAGATTTGGGAAATTTTTAGCTTGTCCTAATTATCCAAAATGTAAAAACACAAAACCATATGATGAAGAAAATGGTGAAGAAGCCGAAGAAAAAATTAGCGATGAAAAATGCGAAAAATGCGGAGCAAATTTAGTAGTTAAAAAGGGAAGATATGGTGAATTTTTAGCTTGTCCTAATTATCCGGATTGTAAATTCACAAAACAAATAACTAAAAGTACCGGTATAAAATGTCCGAAATGTGAAAATGGAGAAATTGTAGAAAAGAGAAGTAAAAAAGGAAGAAACTTTTATGGGTGTAGTAATTATCCAGACTGTGATTTTGTATCCTGGAATAAACCCGTGGATGAAAAGTGTGAAGAATGTGGAAGTATTATGGTAGAGAAAAAGTCTAAAAAAGGTGATAAATTAGTATGTTCAAATAAAGATTGTTCAAAAAAATAATATTTACAAAGTATATGCTTTATGATATACTACTTCAGGTAATACACACAGCTATTAATTTTCTAGGTAGTGCCATAGTGGTATTAAGATGGTTCCTAGGGAAGAAGATGTAGTTGGAGGAATAAAACTAAGGAGGAAAAAAATGTCAATAGTAAACATGAAAAAATTATTAGAAGCTGGTGTCCATTTTGGTCATCAAACGAGAAGGTGGAATCCTAAAATGGCGGATTACATTTTCACAGAAAGAAACGGAATATATATAATAGATTTACAACAAACTGTTGGGTTAGTAGACAAAGCTTACAATTATATTAAAGAGGTTGTAGCTAATGGTCAAGATATCCTATTTGTAGGTACAAAAAAACAGGCTCAAGAATCTATTGAAAAAGAAGCTAAAAGATGTGGAATGCATTTTGTTAGTCAAAGATGGTTAGGTGGTATGTTAACAAACTACAAAACTATTAAAAAAAGAATTGATAGACTTCACGAGTTAGAAGAAATGGAAGAGAGTGGAAAATTTGAACTTTTACCTAAGAAAGAAGTAATACAACTAAAACATGAAGCAGATAGATTAGAAAAATTCTTAGGTGGAATTAAAAACATGAAAAATCTTCCTGGAGCTATGTTCATTGTAGATCCAAAGAAGGAAGAAAATGCAGTAAAAGAAGCTAAAATTATGGGAATACCTGTAGTATCAATTATAGACACTAATTGTGACCCAGATGAAATAGATGTAGTTATTCCAGGAAATGATGATGCTATTAGAGCTATTAAACTTTTCACTTCTGTAATAGCTGATGCTGTTTTAGAAGCTAAGCAAGGAGTTCAATTAGAGGCAGAAGAAGCAGAAAAAGAAAAAGTTCAATCCCAAGAAGCTAATAATGAAGTGAAAAAAGAAGACAAAACTGAAGCAAAAATTAAAGAAACAAAAGATAAAGAATAAAATCAGTTTAAGGAGGTAGAAATGGCTAAAATTTCAGCACAAAAAATAAAAGAACTTAGAGAAAAAACAAAAGCGGGAATGCTTGATTGTAAAAAAGCCTTAGAAAGCGCTGATGGAGATATCAATAAAGCAGTAGAAGCTTTAAGAAAAAAAGGATTAGCATCTGCAGCTAAAAAATCAGATAGAACAGCTGCTGAAGGTATAGTAATGTCATACATACATGGTAGCAGGATAGGAGTGTTGGTTGAAATAAACAGTGAAACAGACTTTGTATCTAAAAATACAGAATTCCAACAATTTGCTAAAGACGTTGCAATGCAAATAGCTGCTCAAAATCCACAATATATAGATGTTGATGAAGTTCCACAAGACGAAGTAGAAAAAGAAAAAAGTATACTTAAAGAACAAGCCTTAAATGAAGGAAAGCCTGAAAAAATAGTAGAAAAAATGGTGGAAGGAAGAATAAATAAATTCTATAAAGAAATTTGTTTAATGGAACAACCTTTTATCAAAGATCCGGATACAACTATTAAACAACTATTAAAAGAAAAAATAGCAACAATAGGCGAAAACATAGTAATTAGAAGGTTTACGAGATATGAAGTAGGCGAAGGAATACAAAAGAAAGAAGAAAATTTTGCAGAAGAAGTTGCTAAACAAATGGATATGTAATATTATTATAATGGAGAACTTATAAGTTCTCCATTAAAATTATGCGGCAAAGGAGGCTTTATGGATTCTAAGTATAAGAGAATAGTTCTTAAGATTAGTGGTGAAGCCCTATCTGGAGATAATTCTGGTGGGATAGATGAAAAGACCCTTTTAGAAATATCTAAAGAAATAAAAAAAGCTAACGATATGGGAATAGAAATTTCCATAGTCGTAGGCGGCGGAAATATTTGGAGAGGTGCCAGTGCGAAATTAAATGATAGAGCAACCTCAGACTATATGGGAATGTTAGCTACTGTTATAAATGGTATGGCTTTACAAGATGCTTTAGAAACTTTAGGTGTACCTACGAGAGTACAAACAGCAATAGAAATGAGACAAGTGGCAGAACCTTACATTAGAAGAAGAGCAATACGTCATATGGAAAAAGGTAGAGTTGTTATTTTTTCCGGTGGTTCTGGAAATCCTTATTTTTCAACTGACACAACTGCTGCTTTAAGAGCAGCAGAGATGAACGCTGAAGTATTATTTTTAGCAAAAAAAGGTGTTGAAGGCGTATATGACGATGACCCTAATATTAATCCATCTGCTAGGATGTATCGCAACTTAAAGTATATTGATATATTAAATCAAGAGTTAAAGGTTATGGATTCAACCGCTACATCTTTATGCATGGACAACGACATACCGATTATTGTATTTAGCATAGAAGAACCTGAAAATATTATTAAAATTATAAAGGGAGAAAAAATAGGTACGGTAATAAAAAGGGAGGAAGAGTAATGTATTTAAAAGAACATAACAAATTAGAAACTAAGATGAAAAAAACTGTTGAATATTTAAAAGATGATCTTTCAACTGTTAGGGCTGGAAGGGCAAATCCAAAACTATTAGAAAAAATTATGGTCGATTACTACGGAACAAAAACTCCATTAAATCAAGTAGCTAATATATCTGCTCCAGAACCTAGAGTTTTAGTTGTAAAACCTTGGGATGTTAATATTCTCGAAGATATAGAAAAAGCCATTCAAGCATCTGATTTAGGAATTAATCCTGGTAATGATGGTAAAATAATCAGATTAGTAATCCCACAACTAACTGAAGAAAGAAGAAAAGATCTTATAAAAACAATAAAAAAAGAAGTAGAAAAAGCGAAAGTAGCTCTCAGAAACGAAAGAAGAGATACTATAGATGTATTTAAAAAAATGGAAAAAAAGTCTGAGATGACTGAAGATGATTTAAGAGATGCAGAGGACAAAGTTCAGGACTTAATAGAGAAATACTCTGGAAAAATAGATGAATTATACGATGAAAAGGAAAAAGAAATACTTGAAGTATAATAATAAAAAATTAATTGGTGAAGATCTTTACGAGGTAATCAATAAATTAAATATTGATAACAATATAATTTTTTTCATAAAAAGAACAAAGGGTAGTAATGAAAAATTCAATCAAAATAAGACGATACCAATTGTAGTGAGAGTAAAAAAGATCTCTGAAAAATCAATTGAAATTGTAGTATCTTATTACTAAAGACAACCCCTTTATAAAAGGGGTATTTTCTTTAAGAGGTGATTTTGTGGTTTATAGTAAAGATTTAAATATAGAGAATCTTCCTAATCATGTTGCTGTTATAATGGACGGTAATAGAAGATGGTCTTTAGAGAATAATAAAAATAAATTTTTAGGCCATAGAGAAGGTATGAAGAAACTAGAAGAACTAATAGAAACTTCAGGAATTTTAGGAATAAAATATCTCACAATATATGCATTTTCAACTGAAAATTGGAATAGAGAAAAAGAAGAAGTTTCTTACTTAATGAATTTACTAGTTGAATTTGCAAAATTAAAGAGTAAAGTATTAGAAAATAAAGGTGTTAAGGTTAATATTTTTGGAGCTACTGATGAGTTACCTGATAAAACTAGGGAAGCTGTTTTAAAGTTACGCGAAAAAACAAGAAACAATAATAAGCTTTATCTGAACATTGCTCTTAACTATGGTAGTCGAAATGAGATAGTAAAGGCAGTAAAAAAAATTATTGATAAATGTGAATCAGATAAAGAATTTTATAATAAAATTGACGAAGAAAAATTAAAAGAATTTTTATATTCTAGGGATATTCCAGATCCTGATTTCTTAATAAGAACCAGTGGAGAACAGAGGTTGAGTAATTTTTTATTATACCAGTTAGCATATACTGAGTTATACTTTACTGAAACTCTGTGGCCAGATTTTGGTAAAGATGAATATATAAAAGCATTAAAAGAATTTCAAAAACGTAAAAGAAGATTTGGTGCATCTTAAAGGTAGGTAATTACATGAAAAAAAGACTAGCAACGGGTATTATAGGAGGATTAATACTAGGAATATCAACATATCTTGGTGGTATGTTTTATTTTGCTGTATATTTCTTTATTACAACCTTTTGTATAATAGAACTTAGCAGAGCATTTAAACAGGATATATTAAAAACAGGTTACTTTTTAAATTATATTTTGAATATAATTCTATTTATTTATGCTATTAATGATTCAAATTCTTTTGTTCTTTTTACATTAATATTGTACATGGTGGGTAATTTGTTTTTTTATACATTCTTAGATGTCAAACTGGAAAATATTGTGATTAACTTACTAGGTGGATTTTATCTAGGGTTCTTTCTGTACCATTTATATTTACTGAATGATATGGTATTTGTGTGGTATATATATATAATAGCTTTCGGAAATGACACATTTGCTTATTTTACTGGAAAATTATTTGGAAAACATAAATTATCGCCGATTCTTAGTCCTAAGAAAACTATAGAAGGAGCTATCGGAGGTATAACTGGAAGTATAGTTATATCAATAATATTTAATAGCTTTATAGGAAAACATAATATTATATGGATAATTTTATTCGTAATTATAGCTTCAGTTTTTTCTATAAGTGGAGATTTAGTTGCATCGAAAATTAAAAGAGAAAACAATATAAAAGACTACAGTAATTTTTTGCCAGGTCATGGTGGATTTTTAGATAGATTTGATAGCGTAATACTTGTTTCACCTATAGTTTACTATTTTTCTATCTTAATTAGTTAGGAGAGGATTAAATTGACAACATTTATATCATCAATAATTATATTTTCATTAGTAATAATAATTCATGAGCTAGGACACTTCTGGGCTGCTAAAAGTGTGGGAATAAAAGTTCATGAATTTTCTATCGGTATGGGTCCGGAAATCAAAAGTATACAAGGAGAAGAAACAAAATATTCCATAAAGCTTTTTCCTATTGGAGGCTACGTTAAAATGGAAGGGGAAGATGATGATTCTTTTTCAGAAGATAGCTTTAATTCTAAATCAGTCTTAAGTAGGCTAAAAGTAATATTTATGGGTCCCCTGATGAATTTTATATTAGCTTTAATAATTTTTGTAATAGTAATTGGTGTTTATGGGATTTCTGGAAACACAATAGCAGAAGTTGAAAGTTCTTTAAATGAATATAAAACTGGATTAAGACCAGGAGATAAAATAGTAAAGATTAATGATGAAAAGGTTAAATATTGGGAGGAAATTCAAGAAGAAATTTCTTCCAGCAGTGAAAACTATCAAATAACTGTTGAGAGAAATAAAGAATTACATAAATATGAAGTGGATCACAATTATAGATATATGATAGGGATATCTCCAGAGATTATCGAAGATGAATATACAAATACTGTAGGTTTCATAGATGAAACTATGCCTGCTTACAAAGGTGGCTTAAGAAGTGGAGATAAGATTATTTCAATAAATAAAGTAAAAACAAATAATTGGAATGAAACTAGAGAATTAATAAATAATTCATCAGGAAATAAAATAGAATTGGAGATAGAGAGAGATAAAGAAATATTAAAATTAGAAATTTTACCTATAAAGCAAGTAACTATAGGATTCTATACAGAAACACAAAAGTCAATTTCTGATATACTATTAGGATCTGTATATAAAACTACCTACTATATTAACCTTATGTTTAATTTTATAATAATGCTTGTAAGTGGAAAAGTAGGTTCTGAAGCAATAGCTGGACCTGTAGGTATTGTTAATATGATTGGTCAGGCAGCTAGCTTAGGATTTTATCCTTTACTTAATCTTGCAGCTTTTATTAGCATAAATTTAGGATTCGTTAATTTACTACCTATACCAGCATTGGATGGAAGTAGAATTTTGTTTTTATTAATTGAAAAAATAAGAGGAAAAAGAATTCCACCAGATAAAGAGGGATATATACATTTTGTAGGATTCGTTCTTCTTATGGCGTTGATGTTTTTTGTATTATACAATGATATTATAAGAATTTTAAGATAGGTGTTACTATGAAAAAAATAGTTAAATATGGTAGTATAAAAGTAGGTGGAAATAGCCTAATAACGGTACAATCAATGACAAATACGAAAACTTACAATGTAAAATCTACAGTTAATCAGATTTTAGAATTAGAAGATGTAGGTTGTGATATAATTAGAGTAGCTGTTCCAGATGAAAAGAGTGCAGTTGCTATTAGAGAAATTAAAAAAGAAATAAATATACCATTAATAGCAGATATACATTTTGATTATAAATTAGCGATAAGTTCAATTAAAAATGGGGCAGACGGTATAAGAATTAATCCTGGAAATATAGGTTCTTCAGATAAGGTAAAGAAAATCGTATATTCTTGTAAAGAAAAAAATATACCTATACGTGTAGGTGTTAACTCTGGTTCAGTAAAAAAAGAATATATAGAAAAATATCAAGGAGTTAATGAAGATTCGCTAGTTAATAGTGCTATTAGTCAGATAAGAGAAATAGAAAAATTTGAATATGATAATATTGTAGTATCAATTAAATCCAGCGATGTTGTTGAAAATTATAAAAGCAATATGAAGTTATCTAAACTAATAGACTATCCTATTCATTTAGGTGTAACAGAAGCAGGCACATATGAAAATGGAATTATTAAATCTTCAATGGGCATTGGTGGTTTAATACTACAGGGTGTCGGTGATACTATTAGAGTTTCTTTGACGGCAGATCCTATAGAAGAGATAAAAATAGGTAGAAAAATGCTCCAATATCTTAATTTGAGACCTTACGGGCCAAATATAATATCTTGTCCAACTTGCGGTAGAACTGAAATAGATATAGAATATTTATCTAAAGAAATAGAAGGTAGAATATTAGAAGAACAAATTAAAACAGATATTACAATAGCTGTAATGGGTTGTATTGTAAATGGTCCAGGAGAAGCTAAAGAAGCAGATATTGGAATAGCAGGCGGAAAAGGGGAAGCAATTTTATTTAAAAAAGGTAAATTAATTAGAAAAATAGACGAAGAAAACATAATCGAAGAAATCATTAAAGAAATAAAAAAAAGCTGCAAATAAATGCAGCTTTTTAATGAGATTGAGGTGAGAAAAATAAATATATATTCTTATTTACAAGAAATAGGCATCGACAATAAAATTAAATTTGAATCAGTAAAAATATCAGAAAAAAGCAAAAAGATTGTACTGGATATTCTTATAAGTGGTTATATTTCCCTAGAAAAACTAGATAATCTTATTTCTTATATTAAGGATAAATTTAAAGATTTTAAAGTTCTAATAGAAAATGTTAAATCTACCAATATAAATATAGAAAACAAACAAATTTTAAGTAACGTTGAATATTTGATAAATAGAAAATATAAAAATCATGTAAAGAGTTTTGATAAAAATAAAATGGTAATTAATGATCAAGCAGTTGAAATACATATAGTTTCCAATATACTAAAAGAAAAAATGGAAAAAGATGAATTTAATTCATATATAAAAAAAATTCTTAAAAAATTTTACAATACAGAAAAAAACATTAGATTCATTGTTGATAAAGATGAAGAAAAAATAAATGATAAAATAGAAAATTATATAACTACAGTTAAAACAAATAGTAAACCTTCAAAGATAAAAACATCTAATTTAAATAGTCCTATAATAAAAGGAAAAAACATTAAAAAAGTACCAGTTAAAATAAATGAAATAAGAGAAATAGAAGGAGAAACTTATTGTACTGAGGGGAAAATTATAAGCAGCAAAAGCAAGAAATTAAAAGATAAACTTTATTTGATAACTTTAAAAATAACAGATTTTAAAAGTTCAATAAATATTAAAGTTTTTCTAAGAAAAGAAGATGATTTAGAGAAATATAAAAATATTGAAAATTTATCTGCTAGAATTTCGGGAAAATTAAGTTTTGACAAATATTCTAAAGAGTATGTCCTTATGGCGGACAGTATAAATTTAATAGAACAAAAAGAAAGAGAAGACTTATATCCTGAAAAAAGAATTGAACTGCATGCTCATACCAAAATGAGCTCTATGGATGGCATGAATAATTTTTTTGAGATAGCTAATCAAGCTTATAAATGGGGTCATAAGGCAATAGCTTTAACAGACCACGGTGTAATACAAGGTTTTCCAGAGGCTATGGAAGTAGCTAATAAAATACCGATAAAAGTCATATATGGATTAGAAGGATATTTAGTAAATGATGAATTAGATTTAATAAAAAATCCTACAAATAATAAATTAGATGAGGAAATAATAGTTTTCGATTTTGAAACTACGGGTTTAAACTCTAAAAAAGATAAAATAATTGAAATTGGAGCAGTGAAAATAAAAAACAATGCTATTATAGATAAATTTAATCAACTTATAGACCCTGAAATAAAAGTACCAGAAAAAATACAAAGTTTAACAGGAATAACAACAGAAATGTTACAAGATAAACCCTTAATAGATAAAGGAATGAAAGATTTCTTTCAATTTATAGGCAGTTGCAGCACATTATGTGCTCATAATGCAGATTTCGATTTTGGATTTTTAGAGAACAATTATAATCTAAAGAAAAACTACACTATAATAGATACATTAGAACTATCAAGAAGGATATTAAAAAATAAAAGAAGACATAATTTAAAAGCATTAACTAAACATTTTAAAATAGAATTAGAGAACCATCATAGAGCTGTAGATGATTCAGAGGCAACAGCTAAGGTTTTGATGGAATTTTTTGAAATATTAAAAAATAAAAATATAGAGAACTTAAATGGAATTAATGATTATTTTGCTGATAAATCAAATATTAAAAATGCAAAAACTTTTCATGTAATTATTCTTGTAAAGGATTATATAGGATTGAAAAACTTATATAAATTAGTATCTTTATCCCATTTGAAATATTTTTACAAAAAACCTAGAATACCAAAATCAATCTTAAATAAATATAGAGAAGGATTAATAATTGGTACCGCTTGTGAAGCTGGAGAACTTTATCAAGGAGTATTAAGGCATAAAAAAGATAAAGAAATAGAAGAAATAGCTAAGTTTTATGATTTTTTAGAAGTTCAACCATTGTCCAATAATGCATTTTTAATAGCTAATGGAGCAGTAGAGGATTTAGAGGAACTTGCAGAAATAAATAAAAAAATAATAAAAATAGGTGATAAATTAGATAAGATGGTTTGTGCTACAGGAGATGTACATTTTTTAAATCCATATGATGAAGTCTATAGACGAATATTGATGTACGGACAGGGTTTTAGAGATGCTGATAATCAGGCTCCATTATATTTAAAAACAACAGACGAAATAATAAAAGATTTTAATTATTTGAGTAAGGAAAAGGCAGAAGAAATAATAATAAAAAACCCTAATAAAATATCAGATATGATAGAAAATATTAAACCTATTCCTGATGGTACTTTCCCACCAATTATTGAAGGGTCGGAAGAAACATTAAAAAAATTAACTTATAAAAATGCAGAGAGAATATATGGTGAAAATCTACCAGAAATAGTAGAAAAAAGAATATCTAAAGAACTGAACTCCATTATAAGTAATGGTTATGCAGTGATGTATATCATAGCCCATAAACTTGTTAAAAAATCACTAGAAGATGGATATCTAGTTGGATCAAGAGGATCTGTAGGATCTTCTTTTGTCGCTACTTTATCGGATATTACAGATGTAAATCCTTTACCACCTCATTATATATGTCCAAAATGCAAATATTTTGAATTAATAGATGGAGAAAATATTGGATCAGGAGTAGATTTAGAAGATAAAATATGTCCTAAATGTTCCACCAAATTGAATAAAGAAGGCCATAATATTCCTTTCGAAGTTTTTTTAGGATTTAAAGGTGATAAAGAACCAGATATAGATTTAAATTTTGCCGGTGAAGAACAGATGGTAGCAATGAAATATGCAGAAACTTTGTTTGGAGAAGGCTATGTATATCGAGCAGGAACAATAGGAACTATAGCTTCAAAAACAGCTTATGGATTTGTTAAAAACTATTTTGATGAAAAAGAAAAAAAAGTTAATAAAGCTGAAATCGATAGATTAGTAGATGGTTGTACAGGAGTAAGAAAAACTACAGGTCAACATCCTGGCGGGATAATGATAGTTCCAAAGAACAAAGAAATATACGACTTTACACCAATTCAATATCCAGCAAACAATAGTAGTTCAGGAGTAATTACAACTCACTTTGATTATCATTCTATATCAGGAAGAATATTAAAATTAGACATATTAGGTCATGATACGCCAAGTATAATTAGAATGCTTGAAGATCTTACGGGATTCAGTAGTAATAATATTAACTTAGATGATTCTGAGACTTTATCTTTATTTAAATCACCAGAAATTTTAGGCTTAAGTAAAGAAGATATAAATTGTGAGGTTGGTACATTAGCAATACCTGAATTTGGAACAGATTTTGTGAGACAAATGCTTATAGATACTAGACCAAAAACCTTTTCTGATTTAGTTAGAATATCTGGATTATCTCACGGTACAGATGTATGGTTGAATAATGCACAAGAGCTAATAAGAAAGAATATAACAACTATAGATAATGTTATATCTACTAGAGATGATATAATGACATATTTAATATACAAAGGCTTAGAAAAAAAATTATCATTTAATATTATGGAAAAAGTTAGAAAAGGAAAAGGTGTCACAAGCGAAGAAATAAATAAAATGAAAGAAAAAAAAGTACCGAATTGGTATATTGAATCCTGTAAAAAAATTAAATACATGTTTCCAAAGGCTCACGCTGTAGCTTATGTAACAATGTCATTCAAAATAGCCTATTATAAAATCAATTATCCACAAGCCTTTTACTGCACTTATTTTACTACTAAGGCAGCAGATTTTGATTCTAAACTCATATTAAAAGGTGAATCGAGTATTTTAAGAGAAATGAAAGAAATAAGTGATAAAGGTAAAGATAAAACTCAAAAAGATAAAAATCTTTACACCGTATTAGAAGTTGCTTTAGAAATGTATAAGAGAAAATTAAAATTTAAAAATGTAGATTTATATAAATCAGATGATAAAATTTTTAAGATATGTGGAGATTATATTCTTCCACCTCTAATTAGTATTGAAGGTATGGGTCAAAGTGCTGCAAAAAGTATAGTTGAAGAAAGAACCAAGGGAGAATTTATTTCAATAGAAGATCTAACTAAGAGGTGTAAAATAACCAAAACATCCATCGAAGGACTTAAGGAACAAGGTTGCTTAGCTCAAATGGATGAAACAAATCAAATTTCACTTTTTGGTTGAAAATTACCGCAAATCATGCTATAATGGTTTGAACTAAAATAATGAAATCAAGAGTGGGATTGCCCCACTCTTTCTGATTGTATAGGAGGAATTTGTGGGTAAAAGAGAAATCATTAGTAAAACAGAAAATTTACTAAATGAGATACTGATAGATGAAGATATATACTTAGTAGAGGTAGACTACACAAAAGAAAGTAATATATACTATCTTAGGATTTTTTTAGATACTGAAGATGGTATAACTATTGATAAATGCTCGGAAGTTAGTAGAATATTAAGCAAAAAATTAGATGAATTAGATTTTATAGAAGAGAGTTATTTTTTAGAAGTATCATCACCAGGTATAGATAGACCCTTTAAGTCAATTGAAGATTATAAAAATAATATTAATCAAAAAATCGAAATAAATCTATATGCAAAAAGAGATAATGATAAAATTTTCGTAGGGAAATTAATAAAAATTGAAGAAGATAATATAACTATTCAATTAGAGGAAAAACCCAATAAAGAATTGGTTTTTAAAATAAATGAAATAGCTAAAGCAAATAAACATATAGAATTCTAGGAGGTAGATATGAACAAAGATATGATAAGTGCGTTAAATGAGCTAGAAAAAGAAAAAGGAATATCAAAGGATGTTGTAATTTTGGCTATGGAAACAGCATTATTGTCAGGATTTAAAAAGAATTATGGTAAAGCAGGAAAAGTTAAAATAGATATAGATAGAGAAAATGGGGATTATACAATTTTCACAGAAAAAGTTGTAGTAGAAGAAGTAGAAGATTCTGTAACAGAAATCTCCCTAGAGGATGCAAAAGAAATAAATAAGAAATTAGAGATAGGAGATATCTATAAAAAGGAGCTAAAACCAAAAAAAGAATTTGGCAGAATTGCCGCACAAACATCTAGGCAGGTTATATTACAAAAAATTAGAGAAGCTGAAAGAGATAATATATACAATGAATATAACGGACGGGAAAGCGAAATTATAACAGGAATAGTTCAAAGAATAAGTAAAAACAATATATTTGTTAACTTAGGGAAAATCGAAGGTATATTAACGGAAAATGAGCAAATACCTAATGAAACATTTAGTCAAGGAGATAGAATAAAAGCTGTTATATTAGACGTTAAGAATACTACAAAAGGAGCAAATATAACCTTATCTAGAGTGCACCCGGATTTAATAAAAAGATTATTTGAATTAGAAGTTCCGGAAATATACGAAGGAATAATAGAAATCCATAATATTTCTAGAGAAGCTGGTTCAAGAACTAAAATAGCTGTTTTTTCTAATGACGAAAATGTTGATCCTGTTGGTTCTTGTGTGGGAAATAGAGGAAGTAGAGTTAAGGCCATTGTAGATGAAATAAACGGTGAAAAAATAGACATTGTTGTATACGACAAAGACCCTGCAGTTTTCATATCAAATAGTTTGAACCCAGCTAATACGGTAAAAGTTGAAGTTAATGAAAAAGAAAAAAGCACTGTTGTAGTTGTTCCGGATTTTCAACTATCATTAGCTATAGGAAAAGAAGGACAAAATGCTAGACTGGCTGCAAAATTAACAGGTTGGAAAATTGATATAAAAAGTGAATCTCAATACCAAGGAGAAATAGAGAAGGAGTAGCTCTTTTTATGAAAAATAAAAAAACACCTTTAAGAAAATGCTTGGGATGTGAAGAAAGATTCCCAAAAAAAGAATTAATAAGAATAGTAAAAGATAAAAAAGGAAATATAATTTTAGATAAAACTGGAAAAGCAAACGGAAGAGGAGCATATATATGCAACAATATAGAATGCTTCGATAAAGCTTATAAAAATAAAAAAATCGAAAAAACTTTTAAATCTCAATTACCGGAAAATATTTATGAAAGTATAAAAGAAGAACTAAATGAAAATAAATAAAATAGATAATATGATAGGCTTTGCCGTGAAAAGTGGAAACATTTCCTTAGGATATAAAATAACTAAGGCTGAGGTTAATAATAACAGAGTTTATTTAATCATTGTAGCTAAAGATGTTTCAAATAATATAAAAGAGAAATTAGAAAAATTTATTGGAAATAAAAATATAAATTACATCCAATATAAAACCAAAGAAGAATTAGGGAAATTATTAGGAAAAAAAGAAGTCGGTGTTTTAGGCATAAAAAATATAAACATGACAAAATATATAATCGACTTAATAAAACAGGAGGTGTCCTATGAGGATATACGAATTATCAAAGATATTAAATGTAACTAGTAAGGAAGTTATTAAAGTAGCAAGAGACGAATTTGAAATTCAAGGTTTAAAAAGCCATATGAGTTCTGTAAGTGAATTACAGGCTGCTAAAATACAAAAGTATTATATCAAAGGGAAAGAATCAGAAGAAAAAAAAGATGAAGTTAAAAAAGAAAAAAAGAAAAAGAATATACAAAAGAAAAAGAGTGTACAAAAGAAAAATGAATACAAACCTAAAAGACCAAAAAGAGATTTAAGAAAAAAAACCAAAGGTAAAAAAGGTGATTATAAAAGTAAAGATGATGAAGAAAATCCTACAGAGTTTGAAATAGCTGAAACTATAAGTGTTAAAGAAATATCTGAATTATTTAGAGTTGATTCCAATGAAATTATTAAAAAGTTGATGTCATACGGTGTTATGGCAACAATAAATGAAGAAATTGATTTTGACACTGCAGTAATTTTAGCTGAAGAATTTGATTATACAGTTATAAAAAAAGAAGAAGAAAATGAATTTGAAATGATGTTAGAAGATCTTGATTTTGAAGATAAGGAAGAAGATTTAAAATTAAGACCTCCAATTATTACAGTTATGGGTCATGTTGACCACGGTAAAACTTCATTGTTGGATGCTATTAGAGATACTCATACAGCAGACCAAGAAGCTGGTGGAATAACTCAGCATATAGGGGCTTCAGTTATTGAAAAAGATGGTAGAAAAATGACATTTATTGATACACCTGGACACGAAGCTTTTACAGAAATGAGATCAAGAGGTGCTCAAGTTACAGACATAGCTATTCTTGTAGTAGCAGCAGATGATGGAATAATGCCTCAAACAGAAGAAGCTATAAACCATGCTAAAGCTGCAGAGGTTCCAATAATTGTTGCTATTAATAAAATTGACAAAAATAATGCAAATCCAGATAGAGTAAAACAAGAACTCACTGAACACGGACTAGTTCCAGAAGAGTGGGGTGGAGAAACTATATGCGTAGAAGTATCTGCATTAAAGAAACAAGGTATAAAAGAATTACTAGAGATGATTTTATTGGTTGCTGATATACAGGAAATTAAAGCGAATGCAGATAGAGAAGCAGTAGGTGTTATTATAGATGCTAAGCTTGACAAAGGAAGAGGTCCCGTTTCAACAGTATTATTAAAAAAAGGGACATTACATAAAGGAGACTTTGTTCTAGTTGGTGCTGCATATGGTAAGATAAGAACAATGGTAGGTCATAAAGGTGAGAGAATAAATCAAGCTGGACCATCATACCCAGTAGAAATAACTGGATTATCTGATGTGCCTGAAGCTGGAGAAGTATTATATTCGGTTGAAGACGAAAAATTAGCAAAAAATTTAGCGTCTATTAAAAAAGAAAAAATTAAAGAAGATGAAAATAAAAGGAAAGGTAAAGTTTCTTTAGAAGATTTATTTGAGCAAATTAAAGATGGTGAAGTTAAAGATTTAAATATAGTTATTAAGGCTGATGTTAGAGGATCTATAGAAGCTGTAAAACAGTCTTTAGAAAAATTAAGTATTGAAGAAGTAAAAGTAAATGTTATACATAGCGGAGTAGGTGGAATAAATGAGAACGACGTAATGTTAGCTTCAGCATCTAATGCTATTATAATTGGATTCAACGTGAGACCTACTAACCAGGCAATAGAACTATCCAAAGCTGAAGAGGTTGAGATTAAAACATACAGAATCATTTACAATGCAATAGAAGATATAGAGGCAGCAGTTACAGGAATGTTAGAACCTGAATTCGAAGAAATAATGGAAGGCAGGGCTCTTATTAGAGATATATTTAAAGTACCTAATGCTGGTACTGTAGCAGGTATATACGTGCAGCAAGGAAGTATAAGCAGAAATTCTCAAATAAGATTACTTAGAAATAACGTAGTTGTGCATGAGGGTAAAATTTCATCATTGAAAAGATTTAAGGATGATGTAAAAGAAGTGAAAACTGGATATGAATGTGGTCTAGGAATATACAACTATAATGATGTTAAAAAAGGTGATGTAATAGAAGCTTTTGTAATTAAAGAAGTAGAAAAGTAGGTGACAAAATGAAACAAAAAAGACTTTACAGAATAACAGAAGAAATAAAGAGAGATCTTAGTATTATAATAAAAAAGAAGTTAAATGACCCTAGAATAAGCGAACATATAGCAATTTCCCATGTTGATTTAACAGAAGATTTAAAATTTGCTAAAATATATATATCATCAATAGAAAGTATGGATAAGAGAAATAAGTTTGCTGATATTTTAAATAATGCAAAAGGTTTCTTAAGAACAGAATTAAGTAAAGTTTTAAAAACAAGAACTGCACCAGAATTAAAATTTTATGTAGATGAAACTATTGAAAATGGTGTGAAAATAAACAAATTGTTAAATGATATAAAAAAATCAGAGGTAGAAAATGATTAACCAAGAAAATCTCAAAAAACTAGATTACTTAATTCAAAATTCAAATAAGATAGCTGTAGTAGCCCATGCTGATCCTGATGGAGACAGCATAGGCTCTATTATGGCATTAAGAGAAATACTTAGAATAATAAATAAAGATGTAGATTTTTATATTAATGGAGATATACCTTTTAACTATAAATTTATGAAAGATGTCGAAAAAACTTCTACTTATAAGGAAAATCTTAAATATGATTTATTTTTTGCTTTGGATTCATCCGATAAAGAAAGATTAGGTGAAAATTCTTCAATAATAAATAATTCTAATAAGACAGTCTGCATTGACCATCACAAAACAAATCAAGGATACTGCGATTTAAATATAATAGAACCTGACTATAGTTCTACTGGAGAAATAATATTTGATGTATTCAACCGATTAAATTATGAAATTAATGAGATTGCTGCTGAAAATATATTTATATCGATAATAACTGATACCGGAAAATTTATATACGATAATGCAGGATACCAAACTTTCGAAAATGTTAGCAAACTCTTAAAAATGAACATAGATAAAAACGAAATAGTAAAAAAATTATATAGTTGTGAACCAAAAAATATTTTCAAATTAAAATCTGATGTATTTAATTCGACAGAATTTTACTTTGAAGACAGAGTAGCATTATCTTGCTTATCTCAAAAAATTTTAAAAGATTATAGTCTAAGTTTAAAAGATGTAGATGGACTAGTTGAAAGATTAAGAGATATTGAAAACGTAGAAATTTCAATACTCATAAAAGAATTAAGTTATAATAAATTCAAAATAAGTATGAGATCTTTAGGAAGTGCTGATGTTTCTAAGGTATGTGAAGTTTTTGGCGGTGGTGGACATAAAAATGCTGCTGGATTTAAAATTAACGACATAGAATATTCTAATTTAAAGAAAAATATAATTGAAGAAGTTGAAAAAAATGCATTATAATGGAGTAGTAAATGTACTTAAACCTACTGGAATGACATCCCATGATGTAGTAAATAAAATAAGAAAACTAACAGGTCAGAAAAAAGTTGGGCATACTGGTACTTTGGATCCTGATGTAGCAGGAGTATTACCTATATGTATAGGTAAAGCTACTCGAATTTCTAGTTTTCTAATGAAGGGAAATAAGAAGTATATCTGCGAATGCATTTTAGGTTTAATGACTGATACCCTAGATACTTACGGTGAAATAGTTGAAAAAGATGAAAATTTAAAAATAAGTATGGAAGATATAGTAGATGTTATAAAAAAAGCCAAAAATATTAATAAGCAAAAGCCACCCATGTATTCTGCTGTTAGGCATAATGGCAAAAAATTGTATGAATATGCTAGAAAAAATCAAGAAGTAAAAGTTAAAGATAGAAAAATCAATATATTTGATATACAATTAAAGAGATTTGAAAAAAATAGATTTTTTTTTGAAACAGAAGTTTCTAAAGGAACCTATATGAGAGTCTTATGTAGCGATATAGGTAAATTACTAGGCACCTGTGGAACTATGGGGAGATTAATTAGAACAGAATCTAAAGGATTGAATATAGAAGAGAGTTATACATTAGAAGAATTAGAAGAAAAAGCACTTAATAATGAATTAGATTCTTGTATTATACCTATAGAAAATGCCTTGAAATTAAAATCTATACCAATATCTAAAAATGATGTTGAAAAAATAAGAAATGGAGTATTTATAGATATACCAGAAAAATATCAAAATTATGAATATCCTTTTTACATTTTTTCAGAAAATAATCTTTTGGGATTAGGAGAATATAGAGGGAATAAGGTAAAATTAAAAAAACAATTACGTTAGGTGATAAATATGAATGAAAAAATTGTAGCAGCTATTGGTAATTTTGATGGTGTTCATATAGGACATGATAAAATTATAAAAAAATGTATAGACATAGGAAATAAGAAGAATATTCCTAAACATATTATAACATTTGATTATAATGATAATTTTTTTAAAAAATTTGACAAAAGAACTAGAAAAATTTACGGTGAAGTCGGTAAGAAAAAGATTTTAAGTTATTATAATATAGATGGAATAATTAGTATTAAACTTACAAAAGAAATATCTAATATGGAACCAGAAGATTTTGTTGAAAAAATTTTAATTGAAACTTATAAGATAGACTATATAGTAGCTGGTTATAACTTTCACTTTGGATACAAGGCAAAAGGAGACATTAATCTATTAAAAATTTTAGGAGAGAAACATAAGTTTGGAGTTAAAATTATTGATGAAGTACTTTATAAAAATGAAGATGTAAGCAGTACTTCGATAAGAAAACTAATAGAAGCTGGTGAAATTAATAAAGCAAATAAACTATTAATAAATGATTATAAGATTTTCATAAAGGAACATAAAATACTTTACAGAGAAGAAAAAGAAATACTTATTAAAAAGGGAGATTTTGCTTATCCTAAAGCAGGTAAGTATAGAATACAAGAAAATAATTATGTAAGTATTAAAAACGAAAATGGAGAAATATGTTTTTGTTTCAATGACGCCTTTAGTGATGAAGAAATAATATTTAAGAACTGAGTTTACAAAAAAAAAAAAATATGTTAGAATACAGTAGTAATTTTAGCATTTGCTATGTTTATCGATTCCTCTACGATTTGCAAAGTGAATGGTGAATAAATAAATGGAGGTAATAAAATGACTTTATCAAAAGAAAAAAAATCAGAGATTATTGAAGAGTACAAAATTAATGAGGGAGATACAGGATCTCCAGAAGTTCAAATAGCGATATTAACCTATAGAATAAATAGCTTAACTGAACATCTTAAAGAAAACAAAAAAGACCATCACTCAAGAAGAGGTTTGTTAAGAATGGTAGGAAAAAGAAGAGGTTTATTGAAGTACTTAAAAAACAAAGATATAGAAAGATACAGAACATTAATTGAAAAACTTGGATTAAGAAGGTAAATAGAGCGGCTTAGACCGCTCTCTTGTTTATAAAAGAGGAGGAAAAAATGGAAAAAATTTACAAATATAATCTAGCGGGTAAAGAGTTAGAAGTAACCTTTGGTAAATTAGCAGAACAAACTAATGGATCTTGTTTAGTAAAGTACGGTGAAACGATAGTTCTTGTTACTGCGACAATGTCAAGCAAACCAAGAGAGGGAATGAACTTTTTTCCACTGAGTGTAGATTATGAAGAAAAGTTATATTCAGTTGGTAAAATACCTGGAGGATTTATCAAAAGAGAAGGCCGTCCTAGCGAAAAAGCTATATTAACTTGCAGATTGATAGACAGACCTTTAAGACCATTGTTTAATAACAATATAAGAAATGACGTTCAAATAATAATAACTGTTTTATCTGTAGAGCAAGATTGTTCTCCTGAAATTGCAGGAATGATAGGTTCATCTTTGGCTTTAACTGTTTCAGATATACCTTTTAACGGACCTACAGGTTCTGTTTCAGTTGGTTATGTTGATGGAGAATATATTATTAATCCTACAGTTGAACAAAAAGAAAAATCATCTTTAGACTTAATTGTTGCTGGTACTGAAGAAGCAATCATGATGGTAGAAGCAGGTGGAGAAGAGGTAAGTGAAGATGTTATGCTTGATGGTATTTTATTTGCTCATGAAGAAATAAAGAAAATATGCAAGTTCATCAAGGATATAAGAGAAGAAATAGGAAAAGAAAAAATTGAATTAAAATACTTTGTACCAGACGAAGATATAAAAAAAGAAATTATAGAAGAGTATTCAAACAAATACTCTAAAGCAAATGAAATTGAAGATGCTGATGAAAGAAGTGAAAAATTCGTAGAAATAGAAGAAGAAATCACTGAAAAATATTTAGATAAATATCCAGAGAGTGGCAAAGATATTGAAGACAGTATATATTCAATGAAAAAAGAATTTGTTAGAAAAAATATTTTAGAAAAAAGTATAAGGCCTGACAATAGAAAAACAGATGAAATTAGAAAAATAACTTGTGAAACAAATTTGTTGCCTAGAGCTCATGGATCAGGATTATTTACAAGAGGAAAAACTCAAGTAATGACTATAGCAACTTTAGGAGTTACAAGAGACGAACAAATAATTGATGGTATTACTGATGAAGAAAACAAAAGATATATGCATCATTACAACTTCCCTAACTTTAGTGTAGGTGAAACTGGTCCAATGAGAGGTCCAGGAAGAAGAGAAATTGGACATGGAGCCTTAGCTGAAAAAGCTCTTAAGCCTATGATACCGTCAAAAGAGGAATTTCCTTACACAATAAGATTGGTATCAGAAGTTTTAAGTTCAAATGGATCTACTTCTCAAGCAAGTGTTTGTGGTAGTTCTATGTCTTTAATGGACGCAGGCGTACCTATCAAAAAGCCTGTAGCTGGTATTGCCATGGGACTTATGAAAGATGGAGAAAATGTTAAGGTATTAACTGACATTCAAGGACTAGAAGACTTCCTGGGAGATATGGATTTCAAGGTTGCAGGAACAAAAGATGGTATAACTGCAGTTCAAATGGACATAAAAATTGGAGGTATAGATAAAACTGTACTTAAAAAGGCATTAGAACAAGCAAGAGTTGGACGTTTATTTATACTAGATAAAATGAATGCTTGTATAGATAAGCCTAACGAGGAATTGTCTAGTTATGCACCAAAATTAATTAGAATGCAGATAGACCCAGGTAAAATAAAGGATGTTATAGGTTCAGGCGGAAAGACTATAAATAAGATTATAGATGAAGCTAACGTTAAAATTGATATAGAAGATGATGGAACAGTAATAATAGCAGCAGAAAATCAAATTGATGGTGAAAATGCTAAGGGAATGATTGAAAGAATAATCAAAGATGTTGAAATAGGAGACATATACTTAGGTAAGGTAGTAAGAATAAAGCCCTTTGGAGCATTTGTTGAAGTAACAGATGGAAAAGACGGTTTGCTTCATATATCAAAAATATCTGACAAAAGAATTAAAAAAGTTGAAGATGTCCTTAGTGAAGGCGATGACGTATTAGTTAAGGTTATAGGAATAGATGACCAAGGAAGAATTAGCCTTTCGAGACAAGCAGCTTTAGAAGAAAAAGAAAAGGAAAATGATGATAAAAAAGAATAACTCACTTAAACTAGGAGGCATATATGATTCATAGTTTTAAGCTGGATAACGGATTAAGAGTTGTTTTCGAAAAAATTAATTATGTAAAGTCGGTATCTATAGGATTATGGGTAGGTGCTGGCTCTACCTTTGAAAACGATGAAAATAATGGGGTTTCTCATTTTATAGAACATATGCTATTTAAAGGTACTAAGAACAGATCAGCAAGTCAAATAGCAGAAGAAATTGATGGTATTGGAGGACAAATAAATGCCTTTACCAGCAAAGAGTCAACTTGTTTTTACTCTAAAGTAACTGCTGAAAAATTCGAAGTATCTATGGAGATACTTTCAGATATGATATTTAATTCAATTATATCAGAAGAATCTATCCATAAAGAAAAGAAGGTAATAGAAGAAGAAATTAAAATGTATGATGATTCTCCAGAAGAATTTGCCCATGATTTACTATCTAAAATTGCATTTCAAAACAAGCCATTGTCTATGCCGATACTAGGAAGAAAAGAGACACTGGAAAATATTAACCGGAAGGTAATTACTGACTACTTAGAAAAAAGATATACTGGACCAAACACTGTTATTTCAATAGTTGGAAATGTAGAGCCTTCATTGGTTGAAAAAACTGTAAAAAAATATTTTAATGGATTCCCAAGTAGCAATGGTTTTAAAGATAAAGATATAAAATATGAATTCAGTAGAAAAATAAAAGGTGTTAATAAAGATATAGAACAGCTTCATTTTTGTTTGGGAACTGAAGGATTTGAAAGAGACAATAAAAGTTACTATACCTTAAATATTTTGAATAATATTCTAGGTGGAAGTATGAGTTCAAGACTCTTTCAAAATATTAGAGAAAAACAAGGATTAGTATACTCAATTTATTCCTTTAACTCTTGTTACAAAGAGACAGGTTTATTTGGAATCTATTCGGCTATAAATACAGAATCAGTTGAAAAGTCAACTAATCTAATAAAAAAAGAAATAGAAAAGATAAAAAATGGGGATATAAGGAAACATGAGTTTGATAGAGCTAGATCTCAGATGAAGGGCAACTATATTCTTAGCCTTGAAAATACATCAAGTAGAATGACAATTTTAGGAAGAAGAGAACTCCTATACAATGAAACCATAACCCCAGAAAGCATAATAGATAAAATTGAAAATGTTAAGTATGAAGATGTAATGAATTCAATAAATTATATTTTTGATTCTAAAAAATACAATATTGCTTATATAGGAAATCTAGAAAAGCATAAGCATGTTGAAAAAATTTTAAATGACTTTTAGGAGAGATTTATGGAAGTGAAAATTTTAAAAAAAAATAGTTTTAAAATGCCTGAATATAAAACAGAAGGATCTTCAGGAATTGATCTAAGATGTAATAGTGAAGATTCTATTGAGCTAATACCTTTAGAAAGAAAACTAATACCTACAGGAATATTCATGGAAATACCTATAGGTTACGAAGCTCAAGTTAGAGCTAGAAGTGGACTAGCTATTAAAAACGGTATAAGTTTAGTAAATGGAATTGGGACTATAGATAGTGATTATCGTGGAGAAATTAAGGTTATACTAATTAATCTTAGTAAAGAAATTTTTAAAATAAATCCAGGAGATAGAATAGCCCAAGTAGTTTTTCAAAAAATAGAAAGAGCAAATATTGTTAAGGTAGAAGAAATCAATAAAACTGAAAGAGGTACAGGAGGCTTTGGCCATACTGGAATTAAATAACCTATTTGATAATCAAATAGGTTTTATTTATGTTATGATTTGTTTTATACAATTAATTTTTATGATATAATTCTATTATATTGAACTGTAAAAATATAAATTAAAATCTGTTTGGAGGTTTACATTGGCCAAAAAGAAAAACAAAAATAAAAAAAACATCAAAAAAAATGAAAAGATAAAATCTGAAATTATAGGGATTATCTTTATAGCTATAGGAATTATGCTTTTCTTAAGTCAAAAATACGAATCTGGTGTTATAGGAAACTACATAAAACACATATTAATTAACCTAACGGGAAGTGCTTTCATCACACTGCCTTATATTATGATTGCTTTAGGTGGATTCTACCTTTTGGGTATGATAAATAAAGAAAGAAAGAACAAAAGTATAATTTTATTTATAATTTTTTTAAGTTATTTAGGACTCATATCTATAATACCGGAAAACTTGGTCGATAATTTTACTGATATTAAAGAGATTATAGAGACCATAGGAGAAAATAATAATCTTATATTTTTAAATGGAGGCGGTATTATAGGAGGATTATTATCCTACACTTTGTCTAAACTCTTTGGATATATGGGTACCATAGTGATATTGATAACTATAGTCCTTATCAGTATAATATCTATTACTAAAAAGAGCATTTTAAATATGATTAAAAAGTTTTTTATTTTTATATTTAAAGTTGTAAAAAGTATGTTCAAAGGGCTTACTAATTCAGCTAAAAATGGTAAAAAAACAGAAAAAAGAAAATCCAAAAAAATAAAAAAAGCTACTAAAAACAATAAAGATACAAAAAAGGAAAACTACTCTATAAAAAATTATAATGAAGCCAAAAAAAATACTAGAGATAAGAAAAAAGATGTCTTAAACATATCTATAGACAAAAAAACTAATGAAAATAAAACTTATAAAGAAAACAATAAACAACAAAAAATTGATAAAGTAGAACCTATGATTAAAATGAAAAAAAATAAAAATACTAAATATAAACTTCCTCCAACTAGCTTATTGACTACTTTAAATAATGATAATAAAGGTAGTGAAAAGAAAGAAATAATGGAAGGCGCAGAGATTTTAATTAAAACACTTAAAAATTTTGGTATAGATTGTAAATTAATTCAAATTAACAGAGGCCCTAGAATAACAAGATATGAACTACAACCAGCACCAGGAGTTAAAGTAAGTAAAATCACAAACCTTTCAAAAGATATAGCTTTAAGTTTGGCTAAATCTGATCTAAGAATTGAAGCACCAATACCTGGTAAAGCAGCTGTAGGAATAGAAGTTCCGAATAAAAACATGTCTAATGTTACATTAAAAGAAATAATAGAATCTGATGAATACCAAGATAATTACTACGATATTCCATTTGCTATAGGAAAAGATATAGCAGGACAAAATATTATTTCAGATATATCAAGCATGCCTCATTTGTTAATAGCTGGTGCAACAGGCTCTGGTAAAAGTGTGTGTGTAAATTCTTTGATTTTAAGTGCTTTATTTAAGCTTACATCTGATGATTTAAAAATGATATTAATTGACCCTAAAGTAGTAGAATTAAATATATATAACGGAATACCTCATCTATTAGTACCAGTTGTAACAGATGTAAATAAAGCAGCTCAAGCATTAAATTGGGCTGTTCAAGAAATGAGTAATAGATATGATTTGTTTGCAAAAAGAAATGTTAGAGACATAGATTCCTACAATAATAAAGAAAAAGAAGATAAGTTACCTAAAATTTTAATTGTAATTGACGAACTTGCAGATCTTATGGCTGCATCACCTAAGGAAGTAGAAGACAGTATAACTAGATTAGCCCAGTTAGCAAGGGCAGCGGGCATTCACTTGGTAATAGCTACTCAAAGACCATCTGTAGACGTTATAACCGGGACTATAAAGGCTAATATTCCAACTAGAATTGCTTTCTCTGTATCCTCTTATGTTGATTCAAGGACCATATTAGATACAAGTGGTGCGGAAAAACTATTAGGCAAAGGAGATATGCTTTACTCACCAGTAGGATATTCAAAGTTTATTAGAGTACAAGGATCCTTTGTGGGAGATGAAGATGTAAAAAAAGTTATTGAATTTTTAAAAGAAAGTAATAGTAATATTGAAAATAAAGAAAGTAAAGAAGAAAATCTAGTAGAAATAGATTTAGAAAAAGAACCTGTAGATGATAAGTACGACGATTATATTAAGGATGCAGTAGAGGTAATACTTGGCGAAGGACATGCTTCAGTTTCTCTAATGCAGCGTAAGTTAAGCGTAGGATATGCTAGGGCAGCTAGAATAATAGATCAATTAGAAGAATTAGGCGTAGTAGAAGGACATGTAGGTAGCAAGGCGAGGAATATAATTATGAATGAAGGAGAAATAAAAAATCTCGAAATATACCATTAGGGGGAAATATGAATAAATTCCATATAATAACATTAGGATGTTCAAAGAATATAGTAGATTCTGAATTTATAAGTAAAAAATTAAAAAATAAAAATTTAACATATTCAGATAATTTGTATGACTCAGATATTGTCATAATAAACTCTTGTACTTTTATTGAAGATGCAAAAGAAGAATCTATAGATACTATTTTTGATATAGCTAACTTAAAAAAACAAGGAATAGTAAAATATATTATTTTAACTGGATGTTTATCTCAAAGATATGAAAAGGAACTTGAGAAAGAAATTCCAGAAATAGATTTATTTTTAGGTACAACGAGCTTTAAAGATATAGACAAATATATTTTTTCTCTAACAAAAAATCACGTTACATCTCCATACATTGAAAATGCTATAGAAGAAAAAAGAGACTATATAGAGACATCTCACTATGGATATATTAAAATATCAGAAGGGTGTGACAATAACTGTACATATTGTATTATTCCTAAAATAAAAGGAAATTACAGGAGTCGTACCATTGAAGGTTTGATAAAAGAAGCAAAATCTATGGCAAAAACGGGAGTAAGGGAATTAATTCTTATTGCTCAGGATACTAGCTTATATGGTACTGACATATATGGAGAGAAAAAACTTCATATACTTCTTAATAAACTAAGTAAAATTGAAGGTATTGAATGGATAAGAATCCATTATATGTATCCTGAAGGTATATATGATGATTTAATAGAAGAAATAAAGAATAATTCTAAAGTGTTAAATTACTTTGATATTCCACTTCAACACATAAGTGATAGAGTTCTTAAAAGAATGAACAGAAAGACAAATAAAGAAAAAATTAAAAATTTAATAAATAAAATTAGAAAAGAAATTGATGAGCCATTAATAAGAACTACATTCATAGTAGGTTTTCCAGGAGAAACAGAAGAAGACTTTAAGGAATTAGAAGAATTTGTAAAAGAATATAAAATAGAAAGATTAGGGGTATTTCCATATTCTAGAGAAGAAAGTACCCCTGCGTACAACTTAGATGGACAGATAGAAAAAGAGATAAAGACTAGAAGAAAAGATATTATACTAGAAATACAAAAATCAATTTCCACACAATTTTTTATGCAAAAGATAGGAAAGAAATTAAAAGTCATAATTGATGATGTAGTAGATGAAAAAACATATATTGGTAGAACATATATGGATTCTCCTGAAATTGATGGAGTAGTTTACATTACAAGTAAAGAAGATATAGAAGTAGGTCAATTCATAGATGTAATTATAACAGATTCAATGGAATACGACCTGATCGGAGTTTTAGAAAATGAATACAGCAAATAAATTAACTTTTTTAAGAATTTTTATGATTCCAATATTCATGTTTGCCCTATTATCCAACAAGGTAACTATAAATAAAATTTCATTAGTAATTTTTATAATTGCTGCATTAACAGATACTTTGGATGGATATATAGCAAGAAAATACAATCAAATAACTAATTTAGGTAAATTTTTAGATCCTTTAGCAGATAAATTGCTAGTAATATCAGCTTTAATATGTTTTGTCTACTTAAGCATATTAAGCCCTTGGATTGTTATTATAATAATTGGTAGAGAACTAATGATAACTGGATTTAGAACTATAGCAGCAAAAGAAGGTGTAGTTCTTGCTGCAAATATATATGGTAAAGTTAAAACGGTTGTTCAGATGATAACTATAACATATACAATTTTTATTTATGCGCAAATTTTTTCGTACAACAGTGTTATTTATTATGTTTTGTGGGGTCTTACAGCAGCAATAACTGTATATTCTGGTTATAGATATTTATGGGATAACAAAAAAATTATTATTAAAAATTGACAAAAAAAAATATTTGTTCTATACTTAATAGAACAGATGTTCTATTAAGAAAGGTGGTTACTATGGAAAAAGAAAAAGCATTAGATATGGCGATAAGCCAAATTGAGAGACAGTATGGTAAAGGTTCTATAATGAAACTGGGAGAAGATACTAAACTTAATATTGAGACAATATCAACAGGAGCATTAACTCTTGATATTGCATTAGGTGTCGGAGGATTACCTAGAGGTAGAGTCGTTGAAATATATGGACCAGAATCTTCAGGTAAAACTACAGTTGCACTACATGCAATAGCAGAAGCGCAAGCAAATGGAGGAATTGCAGCATTTATAGATGCGGAGCATGCTTTGGATCCTGGATATGCTAAAAAATTAGGTGTTAAAATAGATGATTTAATCTTATCACAGCCAGATACTGGTGAACAGGCCTTAGAAATAGCAGAAGCACTAGTTAGAAGTGGTGCAATAGATGTAGTTGTAATTGATTCTGTTGCTGCATTAGTTCCAAAAGCTGAGTTAGAAGGAAATATGGGTGATTCACACATAGGCCTTCAAGCTAGACTTATGTCACAAGCTTTAAGAAAATTATCAGGAGCAATAAAAAAATCTAATACAACGGCTATTTTTATTAACCAACTAAGAGAGAAAGTTGGAGTAATGTTTGGAAGTCCTGAAACAACTTCAGGAGGAAGAGCATTAAAATTTTATTCTTCTGTTAGATTAGATGTTAGAAGAATTGAAACTCTTAAAGATAAAAATGAAATGGTAGGAAACAGGACAAGAGTAAAGGTTGCAAAAAATAAAGTTGCTCCTCCCTTTAAAAAAGCTGAGTTTGATATTATATATGGAAAAGGTATTTCAAACACAGGATGTGTTCTAGATGTTGGAGTTGAAGCTGGAATAGTAGATAAAGCTGGAGCTTGGTATTCTTACGGAGATACTAGACTAGGACAGGGTAGAGAAAATTCTAAACAGTTTTTACTTGAAAATATGGAATTAATGGAAGAAATCGAAAATAAAGTAAGAGAAACCTATAAATTAGAAAAAAAGAAAGAAAAACCTAAAAATAAAGATAAAAAAGAAAATAAAAAGAAATAAAAGAAAGGATTTCCTTTCTTTTTTTTATATATCTTGACACAGTTAAGAAAAGATAATAAAATGAATAGTATAGTTTTCAGTCAATTAGATTAATATGTTTGTATATATTATATTTGAAACTTGAAAAGTAAATACTCGGAGGTGACAAAATTTGATTAATTATATTTTAGTCGGTGGAGTTGCTTTAATAGTTGGCTTGATTTTAGGTACTATTATTAGGAAATATGTTGCTGAAAGCAAAATAAAAAGTGCAGAAGCAGAAGCAAGAAGAATAATAGAGGAAGGCATTAAAGATTCTGAGACCAAGAAGAAAGAAGCTATTATTGAAGCTAAAGACGAAATTCACAAAATGCGTAACGAAACCGAAAGAGAAAACAAAGAAAGAAGAAATGAACTTAAAAAATTAGAAACAAGACTTCTTAAAAAAGAAGAAACTTTGGATAAGAAAAGTGAAATTAACGAACAAAGAGAAGAAAACCTAAACAAAAGAAGAAAAAAGATTGAAACAAGAGAAAAACAAATTGAAGAAATTGAAGAAAGACAGAGAGTAGAATTAGAAAAAATATCCGGTTTATCAAGTGAAGAGGCTAAGAATATGCTTCTTGATGGTATAAAGAAGGATGTTGAACACGAATCAGCTATATTGGTAAAAGAAATTGAAAGAAATGCCAAGGATACTGCAGATAGAAAAGCTAGAGAAGTAATTAGCTATGCAATTCAAAAATGTGCAGCTGATCATGTTGCTGAGACTACGGTATCTGTAGTAGATCTACCAAATGATGAAATGAAAGGTAGAATAATAGGAAGAGAAGGAAGAAATATTAGAGCATTAGAAACTATGACAGGAATTGATTTAATAATTGATGATACACCTGAAGCAGTTGTTATATCAGGATTCGATCCTATTAGAAGAGAAGTAGCAAGAATAGCCTTAGAAAAATTAATTAATGATGGTAGAATTCATCCAGCTAGAATAGAAGAAATGGTAGATAGAGCTAAAAAAGAAATTGACATCGAGATAAAAGAAGAGGGAGAAAAAGCTGCCTTTGATACAGGTGTTAATGGTATACACCCAGAAATTATTAAACTGTTAGGTAGATTAAAATATAGAACTAGCTACGGACAAAATGTTCTGAAACACTCGATTGAAGTTGCTTATTTAAGTAGTATTATGGCAGCTGAATTAGGAGCTGATGTTAGACTAGCTAAAAGAGCAGGCTTGCTTCATGATATAGGTAAAGCTGTGGACCATGAAATAGAGGGACCACATGTAACTATAGGAGCAGATATGGCTAAAAGATACAGAGAGAGTAAAGATGTAGTAAATGCTATAGCGGCTCATCATAATGATATTGAGCCGAGTACTATAGAGGCTGTTTTAGTACAGGCAGCAGATGCGATTTCTGCAGCTAGACCAGGCGCAAGACGTGAAACTCTAGAATCTTATATTAAGAGATTAGAAAAATTGGAAGATATAGCAAATTCCTTTGATGGAGTGGATAAGTGTTACGCAATTCAGGCAGGTAGAGAAGTAAGAATTATGGTTAAACCTGAAAAAGTTAATGATTCTGGTATGGTTATGGTTTCAAGAGATATTGTTAAAAGGATTGAAGCTGAATTAGAGTATCCAGGTCAAATAAAAGTAAATGTAATAAGAGAAACTAGATCAGTAAGTTATGCAAAATAAATAATACAAAAGAAGTAAACTTAAGTTTACTTCTTTTGTTATTTTAAGAGGTGATTAAAATAGAAAGGAAAAAATACAACAATCCGTTAATAGTAAGATATGCAAGTGAAGAAATGAGCTATGTATTTTCTGATGAAAATAAATTTTCCAATTGGAGAAAATTATGGCTGGCATTAGCCCAATCTCAAAAAGAACTAGGATTAGATATTACTGAAGAACAAATTAATGAATTAGAAGAGAATATATATAATATCGATTTTGATCTTGCTGCTAAAAAAGAAAAAGAGTTCAGGCACGATGTTATGGCTCATGTTCATACATACGGAACACAATGTAAAAAAGCCATGCCTATCATACACTTGGGAGCTACAAGTGCATTTGTAGGTGATAACACAGATATAGTTTTATTGAAAGAAGCTTCTTTACTAATTAAGAAAAAATTAGCTAAATTAATGAAAGTTATTTCTGAATTTTCATTAGAATACAGTGATATACCAACACTAGGATATACTCACTTTCAACCGGCTCAACTTACTACTGTAGGCAAGCGAGCTAGTCTGTGGCTGCAAGATATATACTATGACTATTTAGATTTAGATTATGAAATTAATCAGCTTAAATTAAGAGGTGCAAAAGGTACTACTGGTACTCAAGCTAGTTATATGAAGTTGTTTGATGACGATGAAGAAAAAGTTAAAAAATTAGAAAAATTAGTCGCTGAGAAAATAGGCTTTGATGAAGTTTATGATGTTACAGGGCAGACTTACTCTAGAAAAGTAGATTTTAAAATTTTATCTAAGTTAAACGGAATTGCACAAAGTTTACATAAATTAACCAATGATATTCGATTACTTCAGAATTTAAAAGAAGTCGAAGAACCATTCGGTAAAAATCAGATAGGCTCATCGGCTATGGCTTATAAAAGAAATCCTATGAGAAGCGAAAGAATAGCTTCGCTATCAAGATACATTATGAATATAACGACAAATACATCTGATACTGCAGCTACACAATGGTTCGAAAGAACACTAGATGACTCGGCTAACAGAAGATTAACTATCCCAGAGAGCTTTTTAGCATGTGATGCAGTAGTTGATATAGCTAGCAATATTTTTCAAGGTATTATAGTAAATAAAAAAGTAATTGAAAAACATATAAATGAAGAATTACCATTTATGGCTACTGAGAATATTATCATGGAACTAGTTAAAAAAGGTGGTAATCGACAGGAAATTCACGAAGAAATTAGAGTTTTATCAATGGAAGCTGCTAAAGAAGTTAAAGAAAAAGGTAAAGAAAATGATCTTATTGATAGAATTGTATCTTGCAAAGAACTAAATATTACTAAAGAAGAAATTGAAAAACTTCTAGATCCTAGAAAATTCATTGGAAGAAGCAAAAATCAAACTTTAGAATTTATAAACAAAAAGATTAAACCAATAATAAATGATTATAATTTTTCAAAAAAAGATGAAATACATTTAAAAGTGTAAAAACAAAAATAAAGAACTTAATCTACTTAAAATAGCAGATTAAGTTCTTTTTATTATCAATTTTGAAATCTTACAGAATATAAAAAAACACAGGGCTTAAAATCCTTTTTAAGAAAAGAAAACAATGTATTTTATACAATGGTATTTAAAACGGCAAAAGATATTTATTTGGAGAATTAAAAGCTATGGTGGAGGCTCTCGAATTTATTTGATAAAAAGCTTGTTTATTAGCAAAAAAAATGCTAAAATTAATTAAATTAACTACTTATGTCGCAAAATATACATTTTGCGACAAAATAAAACTTAAAAAAAGGAGTAAATTTATGAACTTTTTTGATGCACCTCCACTTTTATCCAATTATTTGAACTATTTAAAATCCATAAAAGGAAAATCTTCAAATACGATTAAAGAATATTTTTATGATCTTAGATTATTTTATAAATATTATATAGCTAATTCTCAAAAAATCAAATTTGAAGATTTTGATAAAATAGAAATCTCCGACTCTTCTGAAGATTTTTTGAAAAATTTAAAGATTCAGGACCTCCACTCCTATATTTCATATTTAGATCAATATAGAAAAATAAATAATAAAACTAAATCTAGAAAAATTGCTTCTATTAAATCCTACTTCAAATATCTTCATAGTGTAATTGAAGTTATAGACAATAATCCTACCCTTAAGCTGGAATCTCCTAAATCAAATGTTAGGCTCCCGGTTTATCTGGATTTGGATAAAGCAAAAAGATTGCTAAACAACATTGAAGGTCGCAATAAAATTAGAGATGAAGCTATTATAACAGTATTTCTTAACTGCGGAGTCAGATTATCAGAACTTGTAAGTATTGATATATCAAAGATATCCATTGATAGTTTAACTGTAATTGGAAAAGGAAATAAAGAACGTACAGTATATTTAAATTCTGTAACTAAAAAAGCTATAGATAAATACTTAGAATCCAGACCAAAACCTATAAAGGGTCATGAAGATGCCTTATTTTTAAGTAATAGAAAGAAAAGAATTTCTCCCAAGGCTGTACAACATCTGGTTGAAAAGCACTTAAAAAGTGCAGGATTAGATACAGATAAATATTCTCCCCATAAACTTAGACATACGGCAGCAACACTAATGTATCAGTATGGAGATGTTGATATTAGAGCCTTACAATCCATTTTAGGCCACGAAAACATATCTACCACTCAGATATACACCCATGTCAATGAACAACGCTTAAAAGACGCTGTAGATAAGAATCCACTAAACGAGTAAAATAAGCTAAATATGTAAAAAATAGATTATATGTAAAAAAAAATTTTTGAGATAATTCTTAATTTTTGAACTTTATTAACGTTAAAACTAAAAAAAATAATTTTGATAAATAGGTTAATTTTGAACTTTATAATTAATATTTAGAGCATCTATTTAACATTCTAGGTGCTCTAAATATTAGAAAAAATACTTTTTTTTCTCTCTTAACCCTTTACAGTATGGACAAGCAACCATATTTCTATGGTTATAATAAATTTTTAATTTTTTCTTCTTACCATCCATTGATTTTACTTATCTTATATTCGCTCCAAATTAATTCAAACCCTACTATAGATTTTTGTAATTCAGTATCGTCTGCCCCATAATGATGAACAACAGATAGCTCTACGGTTGCTTTTTTATTTATAGGATTAATTTTTATATCATCAATTTTAGCGGAACGAAAATCTCTTTTGAAAATAGCATCTTTTAATTGTTTACGCATCTCACCATCTTCTTCATAAAAACCATAACTTGTATATATGCCTCTTGCAAATTCTTCAGTAAAGTGCTCTTCTAATAAACTTATGATTTTCTCTTCTGTATTTATCTTTGTATCTATCACTACCACATAGCCTTCTTCTAAATTAACTTCTTCCTCTACTTTAGGAGAATTTAGATAATGTAAAACTCTTTTCCCTTCAACTATAGTATCTATAGCTTCTTCTTTTAATAGTCTCTTTAAATCTGTTGTTTCTTTGTATGTTGTGTATGCTAAAAATGAACTAATTACAATTATTATAATTCCTATAATTATTATATTCTTTTTTTCATTTCTTCTCCTTTATTAGTTAGATAAAACACAATGACTTTAAATTTTAATTTTAGAAGCAGTTAATACATTAAATATAAAGTCATTATGAATTTGGTATAGTCTTTAATCTTTATTGATTTTCATATACAACGATTCTATCAAATTCATACCCTTGATTCAAAAAGTATTGTAAGGTAGTTATTTGTCCTCCATTAGGATCATTATACATTTTAAATCCAATTGTTACTGGATATCCATCTTGTAAAGCTAATATACATGTGTTTTTAAACTCACTTGCAGTTGGTGAACTGTCGAAAACTGATATCTCAGCATTTCCTTGAGATCCTAAATCATCTACTGCATACCAGTCAAGCGGACAAGCATAATCTCCCAAGTCATCGTTTAAAACGCCAGGATCTGTAGAAGCTCCATAATATTTAAAAACCATAGCTGTGCTTGTTAAGGCACAGCCCCAACTCCCTATAGATAAACCGTATGTTTCCATAATATTATCTTTCCAGTCACTATCTTTTTGATTAAATCTTTATATCTTTCATCTTCTAAATATTTATTTATCCCTGGAAGATCTTCAACATCGATATTATTTTCACATTCTCCTTTTTTTACTAAATAATTAATTTAAATAGAAATAAAGAATGCATATTGCATTAACAGATAGCATAAACTCCTTAAGAGTATGCTATCTGTTAAGTATTAATATATTTCTAATAAAATCCTCATTTTGGTTGATATACAATTATTATCTACTAATGTCTCGGTTCTGTAATTTCAAATTCACTAGGCTTACCTTTTTTTTCAAGTTGAATATCCCAAAAGCTTCCCAATACTATCCATTCATCATTGATTTTACCTAAGGACAAGTCAAGATGAGCACGGTTTCTTCTGTAATCACTCTCAGATGGAAAATAAAATACAACACGTCTAGTTAAGTATCTATCATTATATTCTTTAATCTTTTTTATTAATGAGGATTTTTCTTTAACTTCGTAGTACAAGTAATCAGAATTTTTCAAAAAACAACTCAACTTTTCAATATTTATCCTTCTTCCACCAAGAGTATTAAATCTAATTATTACTTTATCATTGATGTACATTCTATGTCTTTCACCTAGTGCATACTTTATATTGTTATTACCAGCTTTTACTTCTGATAAATAGTTTTCTATTACAACAGATTCAACATAATTAATCTCTTTTATTTTAGAAATTTGAGAAACTATTCCTATACTAGCAATCAACAATAGTATAAATAAACTAATCTTTTTTTTCATAAAAAATCCTTATCATTAAATAATTTAGCGCCATTTGTTTTATATTTATATAAATTAAATCTGA
>CAYMUD010000005.1:0-33527 GCA_964393495.1 uncultured Clostridia bacterium
AATTTTTTCTTATCATTTTCCATAAAATACCTCTTTAGATCTTTCTTATATCTTCAATTATTATAGTATCATTTAAAAGATATTTATCAATAGCTTTCATAATGAAATGTGAGCCAAAGAGAGATGATAAACCTAATAATCCTCCCAGAGTTTCGCTAAGTTGTAAAAAATAAATTGTATAAACTATAGTAAAAATCATGATGGTTAAAGGTAATCCGTAGGCTAAAATAGAGTATAATACTACATTTTTAGCTCTTGCTGTTATTTCTACGAATTCTCCTAAATTATATTTGTTATTTTTTACTTTAATAATATGTCCATCTTCAGAACATCCACTACTGCAGGATTGACAGTTGTCTCCACAGGATGATGCTCTAGGGACTCTTATAAAAGCATTGTTATTATCGATATTAACTACCTGTCCAATTTTTTTCACAGTATCACATCCTCTTCTTTAAAGGCTATTTTATTTATAACATAAGATGATAATAAAAGTCCAGCAGAACTAGGAACAAAGGATGTACTTCCAAGTTGATTGTCTGTGGTTTCAATAGGTTTTTCAGATGAAAAAACAACATTTACTTTGTCTATTTTGAGTTTTTTCAATTCTTTTCTCATTTTTTTAGCTAAAGGACAATTAAAGGTTTTATAAATATCTTCTATCTTTAACATTTCCGGATTAATTCTATTTCCAGTGCCCAAACAACTTATTACAGGGATCTTATTTTCCTTGCAGTATTTTATGATAGCCAGTTTTCCTTTTACATCATCAATAGCATCTATTACATAATTATACTCTATTTTAAAAAAATCTTCGACATTTTCTTCTGTAACTTTTTCATCATTAATGATTATATTAGTATCTCTACAGTGTTTTTCTATATTTTCTTTTAGTACTTCAACTTTTTTTCTACCAATATTATCATAGTTAGAGTAAAGTTGTCTGTTTAAATTCGAAATCTCATAATCATCAAAATCTACTAAGGTTAAAGTATTTATAAAATTTCTTGATATAGCTTCGGCGGCTAAACTACCTACGCCGCCTAATCCAAATATAATAATTCTTGATTCTTTTATTTTCTTTATGTTTTTTTTATATATTATTTCACTTCTTGCAAAGGGTTTATTATTCAATTATTTTCAATCCTAATTCTTCTAATTGTTTTTCTTCAACATCTGTTGGTGCATTTGATAGTAAACAAGTAGCTTTTTGTGTTTTTGGAAATGCAATAACATCTCTTATGTTTTTAGAGTTAGTTAAAGTCATTATAAGTCTATCTAAACCAAAAGCTATGCCTCCGTGAGGTGGAACTCCGTATTTAAAAGCATCTAGTAAAAATCCAAATTTTCTATTTGCATCTTCTTCTGTTATACCTAAAACCTTGAACATTTTATTTTGAAGTTTAGTATTTGTTATTCTAATACTTCCTCCACCTAGTTCTTCTCCATTTATAACTAAATCGTATGCTTTAGCTTTAACTGATTCCGGCTGTGTTTCTAATTTATCCATATCTTCATCTATAGGACTTGTAAATGGATGGTGTTTAGCTGCATATCTTCCTTCTTCTTCATCGTATTCTAATAATGGAAATTCTGTTATCCAGAGCATTTGAAATTCGTCGCTTTTTATTAGATTTAAATTTTCAGCTATTTTTTTTCTTAAAGCTCCTAATGCATTATTTACATTGTTATTTTCATCAGCTATCACAAATAATATATCTTCTTCTTTTAAGTTTAAATCATTAACTATATTGTTTAACTCTTCTTCTGATAAAAATTTAGAAATTGGAGAATCAAGATTTCCATCTTTATATTTAAACCATGCTAAACCCTTAGCATTATATGTTTTTATATATTTTTCTAATTTTGATATCTTATTTCTTGAGAACTCATCAGATTTTCCTTCTATTACTATACCTTTTACTGATCTACCTTTTTTAGTATTACTTTTAAAAGCATTAAATTTAGAATTTTCAAATATATAAGAAAGATCATTAAATTCAAAGCCAAATCTTAAATCCGGTTTGTCACTACCGTATTTATTTACTGCTTCTTCATATGTCATTCTTTTAATAGGTGTTTGTACTTCATAGTCCAATACTTCTTTAAAAATTTTCTTTACTAATTTTTCATTGATTTTAATAATGTCCTCTTCATCAACGAAAGACATTTCCATATCCAACTGTGTAAATTCCGGTTGTCTATTTGCTCTTAGGTCTTCATCTCTGAAACACTTAGCTATTTGATAATATCTATCGTATCCTGAGACCATGAGAAGTTGTTTGAAAATTTGAGGTGATTGAGGTAATGCAAAGAATTTGCCTTTGTTAGTTCTGCTAGGAACTAAATAATCTCTAGCACCTTCTGGCGTTGGCTTGTTTAATATAGGTGTTTCTATTTCTAAAAAACCATTTTCTTCCATAAAGGTTCTTATTATATTTACTGTTTTGCTTCTAATCCTTAGATTGTTCTGCATATAAGGCTTTCTTAACTCTAAGAATCTATTTTTTAGTCTTAAATCATCTGATATATCATCGTCGTCCTTTATATATATCGGAGGCGTATCAGACTTGCTGAATATTTTAAGTTCCTGTGCATAAATCTCAATATCTCCAGTAGGCATTGAAGAGTTTTTTGATTGTCTCTCTCTAACTAAGCCTTCTACTCCAATAACATATTCAGATTTTATGTCTTCGCTTTTCTTCAAAAGTTCTTTATTTTCTTTATCATCAAAAACAACTTGTACTAGTCCACTTATATCTCTTAAATCCACAAAAACAAGTCCCCCAAGACTTCTCTGTTTTTGGGTCCAACCCGTTACAATTACTTTGTTTCCTATGTTTTCTTTTCTAAGACTTCCGCACTTTATCGTAGGCTTAAATTGCTTTTTTGTTTCCATTTTTCCTCCTCATGTATTTTACGTAGATATAAATACCCGATTTAGTTTACATAATAAAAATTAAGTAAACTATTTCAAGAATTGATTATTCTCTTTTTCATATTTAATGGTAGTTTTTCCCTCATGTCCAGGGTATACTACTGTTTTTTCATCTAATACCAATAATTTTTCTTTTATTGATTTAATTAATTGGTCATAGGATCCACCAGGGAAATCCGTTCTTCCGATGGAGCCTTTAAAAAGTGTATCTCCAGTGAAAACTACATCTTTGTGCTTGATACTAATTCCTCCAGGTGTATGTCCTGGAGTATAAAGTACTTCAAATTTTATGTTATCTAGTGTTATTTTATCTCCATCCTCTAAGAATTTATCTGCATTTAATGTAATACCGTTTTTGTACATCATCTTTGTAAAATTAAGTCTTTCATCTTTAAGCATATTACCATCTTTTTTATGTATGTATACAGGTATATTGAATTCCTTTTTTAAGTCTTTTGCACCACCAATATGGTCACCATGACCGTGGGTAAGTAGTATGAATTTAGGGTTGTATGATTTAGTTTTAATTATATTTTTTATCTTACTGCTTTCAGCTCCTGGATCAATTATCATTACATCTTTAGATTTTTCGCTGCCTACTATATAGCAGTTTGCTCCATAAGAACCTAATTTTAATGTTTCTATAATCAATTTGTATCCTCCTTGTTAAAATATCTTTTTGCTATCCAATAATATGGTAACTGGTCCATCATTTACTAGATGAACTTTCATATCTGCTCCAAATTTTCCACCTTCAACGGTCTTTATTTCTTCGCTGCAGTTTTCTATTAATTTTTTATAAAATTCTTTAGCTTTTTTAGGGCTTTCTGCTTTTATAAAACTAGGTCGTCTACCTTTTCGAGCATCTCCCTGTAATGTGAATTGAGGAACTATGAGTAATTCTCCATCTACATCTTTAAGGCTTAAATTCATTTTTTCATTTTCATCTTCAAATATTCTCAAGTTGCATATTTTGTCTTCAATATATTGCAAATCTTTAATGGAGTCGCCCTTTTCTACTCCTAATAAAATCAACAATCCCTTGTTGATTTTACCTAATATTTCATTATTTACTTTAACATTTCCTTCTGATACTCTCTGAACTACAGCTCTCATTTTCCCTCCTACTTTTTATGTCTAAAAACGTTTATTACTCCTTTAACTTTTCTAAATTTTTTAATTAAAAAATCTAGTTCTTTTGTTTCGCTTATTTCAAAAGTCATATTCATAATAGCTATTTTATCTTTATTTACTCTTAAATTTAAGTTAGTTGTATTTATCTTATTTTCGGTGTATATATTTGTAATATCTTTTAGCAAGCCGGGTCTATCAGCTGATTCAACTTGTATTTCTGCCGTAAATTTTTGTTTTCTACTGTGATCCCACTCTGCTTCTATAAGTCTACCATCATTTTCCTGACCTGAAATATTTGTACAATCTAAACGATGGATAGAAACTCCTCTTCCTCTTGTTATATATCCGATTATTTCATCTCCTGGAACAGGATTACAGCATTTAGCAAATCTCACTTTAAGGTCATCCATTCCTTTTATTATTACACCAGAAGTAGGTTTTTTATTTTTTGTTTTCATTTTTGTTTTTAATTTTTTAGGGTCAATTTTTCTTTCGTTTTTTTCTAGATATTTATTCTTTAGTCTAGTTATAATTTGAAGTTCTTTTATTGAACCATTTCCTATAGAAGCATATAAGCTGTCTAATTCCTTTATATTAAGCTTATCTGCTATTTCTTTAAGCCAAGGGTCTTTTAAAAGTTCTGTAAGCTTATAACCTTGTTTTTTGACTTCTTTTTCGAGTAAACTTTTCCCTTTTTCTATATAAAGATCTTTATCTTTTGTTTTAAACCATCTTCTTATCTTTGTTTTAGCTTGACTGCTTTTAACAATTTTAAGCCAATCTCTACTAGGACCTTTACTATTGCTTGAAGTAATTATTTCTACCTGATTTCCATTTTTTAGTTTGTAATCTAATGGTACAATTCTACCGTTAACTTTAGCCCCTACGCATCTATTGCCTACTGCAGAGTGAACTCTGTAAGCTAAATCAATAGGTGTAGAGCCTTTAGGTAAGCTTACTACATCTCCTTTTGGAGTAAATACAAAAACCTCATCTGTATATAGATCTATTTTTAAGGATTCCATAAATTCTTTAGGGTCTTTGGTTTCCTGCTGCCAATCAAGCATCTGTCTTAACCAGTTAAGTTTTTCCTCAAAGTCATCTTTTTGTATACCTTCTTTATATTTCCAGTGTGCAGCAATACCATATTCAGCGGTTCTATGCATTTCGTAGGTTCTTATCTGTATTTCAAATGGGTCTCCATCTGGTCCTATTACTGTAGTGTGAAGTGATTGATACATATTTGGTTTGGGCATTGCTATATAATCTTTAAATCTACCAGGCATAGGCTTCCATAAAGTATGAGCAATACCAAGTACCCCATAGCAATCTTTAACATCTTCAACTATAGCTCTTATAGCTGATATATCATATATTTCATCGAATTCTTTGTGTTTTACATACATTTTTTTATAAATACTGTAAATGCTTTTTCTTCTACCTGTAATTTCGCCCTTGATACCAGATTTTTTTACTTCTTCATTAAGTTTTTCTATAATGCTGTCAATAAAATCTTTTTTTGCTTTTATTTTAGCATCTATTCTATCTGAAATATCTCTATATCCTTCAGGATCTATGTACTGTAAGGATAAATCTTCTAATTCCCATTTTATTGACGCCATACCAAGTCTGCTAGCTATAGGGGCATAAATTTCCATAGTTTCTACAGCTTTTTCTTTTTGTTTGTTAACAGGCATGTATTCCAATGTTTTGATATTGTGAAGTCTATCTGCAAGTTTAATAATGATAACACGAATGTCTTTTGACATTGCTATTACCATTTTTCTTAAACTTTCAGCCTGACGTTCTTCTTTAGTCTTGTATTTAACTTTGCTTAATTTTGTTACTCCGTCTACTAAATTTGCAATTTCTTCTCCAAATTGGGCTTTTAATTCTTCGTACTCAATAATAGTATCTTCTAAAACATCATGGAGCAATCCAGCTGAAATAGTAGACTCATCCATGTTTAAATCAGCTAGTATTAAAGCCACATTATAGGGATGTATGAAGAATTTTTCTCCAGACATTCTATTTGGATTATCATCATGAGCTTTCTTTGAAAGATAAAAAGCTTTTTCAATTAAGTCAAAGTCGGCTTTTTTATTATATTTTTGAATTTTTTCCTTTAGCTTATCAAACATTTTATCACCTGTTTATTCAAATTTAAGTTTATGTTTAGTATTTAACTATTGAATCTATATTATATTTAGTTAATTTATCTCTACCTTTTAATTCAGTAAGTTCTATAAGAAATCCTAATCCTACTACTTCTCCACCAAGAATTTCTACAAGTTTAGCAGTAGTACTCACAGTTCCTCCAGTTGCTAATAAGTCGTCAACTATTAATACTTTTTGTCCTTTTTTTATTGCATCTTTATGGATTTCTAATGTATCTGTTCCGTATTCTAAATCATATTTATATTTAACAGTCTCAGCTGGTAGTTTTCCCGGTTTTCTAACAGGAACAAATCCTGCATTTAGTTTGTATGCTATAGGCGTGCCAAATATAAAACCTCTTGATTCCGGCCCCACAACTATATCAACACCCATTCCTTCAAATTTTTCTGTCATTTGGTCAATTGACTCTTTCAGTAATTTAGGATCTTGAAGTACTGTTGTTATATCCTTAAAACTTATGCCTTCTTTAGGAAACCCTTCAATTACTCTAATTTTTGATTTTAAATCCATTTTATCCTCCATTACTTTCTTATATATATATTATTTTTTGATATTTTATATTTAAAATTTATCCTTTTGAGTTCATTTTCAAGAGTATAAATTATTTTTTCCGGATTTACTTTTATTCCATTTTTATCTTTAAGGTATTTAATCAATTTAAATATATTTGTTTTTATAATTTTTCTATTGTTATCAAGAGTTACCCTTCTTATAAGTTCATATTCTTTTTCTGATGGAATCCATTTATTAATAGTATATATAATTTTTTTATTTTTTAAAGGGTAATCAGTGTTTTTATTAAAATTATTTAGTTCATCAATATCTTTTTCTTCTATATCGATTTTATTATTAAATGTTAATTCTGTTGATAATTCATTTTTCAAACTATTTTTTAATTTGGTTAATTTTTTTATGTATTTTAATTTTTCTTCGTATATTATGTAATTATTTACGTCTTTTATTATTAATTGAGGAGTCACATCCCCTCTAAAGTAATTTATATCTATAGAACATACTACTTCTTTGTAATAAAGTAAAGCCTGGAGATAATCTTTTTGAAAATTAAAATACAATAAGTCTATTAAAATTCCATTTTTTTCTGTAGTAACTTTAATATGATTTTTTTCTTTTCCTATTTTACAAGTATTTTTAACTGTAAAATCACTGTATAAAAATTTGGGTTTAGAATTACCAAAGCCATAGGGTTCAAGTACCTTAGCTTCTTTAAAAACTTCAATATCAATGTATTTAGATTCTAGATATGAGTCAATTGTAATGTTTTTCCTAAAATCTCTGTAATTAAATTTTTTGTTAAAGTGTTTTAAAATTGCATTTTTAAAGTTATTAAAGTTATCTTCTTCTAAGCTAAGTCCTACTGCTTGGGAATGGCCTCCGAATTTTTTGAAATATTTTCTATAGTTTTTAAGTTCTTCGTATATGTTTATGCTTGCAATACTTCTTCCTGATGCTTTTAGCAGCTTTTCACTTTTAGTAAAAATTAAAGATGGTTTATTGTATTTTTCAGTAATTTTAGAGCTAACTATACCTATTACACCTTCATGCCAATCTAATCCTTTTACGATTAAAATATTGTCTTCTCTGCAGTATTTTTCTATATACTTCTCAACTTTTTGATATATTTCACTTTCTACCAATTTTCTTTCTTCATTGAAATCGTTAAGCTTTTGGGATATTTTTGATGCCTTATTAATTTTTTTTGTATAAAGTAGTTCAACTGCATTATCAGCAAAATCCATTCTACCGGAAGAATTTATCATAGGGGCTATTCTAAAACTGATGTCTCCAGAGTCTATTAGATTTTTATTAATAGTGTTCTTAACTGCTTTAATGCCTTGTATAGGGCTTTTATTTATGCTTTTAAGACCTTTTTTGACAATTCTTCTGTTTTCCCCTTTTAGGCATACAATATCAGCTACAGTTCCTATTGAAGCAAGCTGTGAGTATTCCGACAATTCTTCTTCTGGATAATATGTATTTATAGTGTTTTCTATAAATTTATATGTCAAACCTGCTCCACATAAATGAGCAAAATAATCTTCTTTATCATATATTTTCGGATTAATAATATAGTCGGCTTTTGGTAATTTTTCTTCACAGTTGTGATGGTCTATTATTATTACGTCCAAACCTTTTTCTTTAGCTAAATTTATTTCTTCTATATTTGTAATCCCACAATCTACAGTTATGAGAAGTTTAGTTCCATCTTCTGCTATTTGATTGATTTTATTTCTGTTAAGTCCGTACCCATCTTGTTCTCTATGGGGAATTAGGTATTTAGTATTTGGATTTTTGTCTCTTAAAAAACGAAGGAGCTGAGCGGTTGAAGTTACACCGTCAGCATCATAGTCTCCGTATATAGTAATTTTGTTATTATTATCAATATTTGCCTTGAATAACTTTGTCGCTCCTATTATATTTTTTATGTTTTTAGGATTGCTTTTTTGGGTGTATTCAGGTTTTAAATAATCCTCAATATCCTCCACTGTTTTAAGATTCTTATTTAACAATAATCTAGAAGTTAATTCTCTTAAATTAAAGTTATTCATTATTTTTTTAATTTCTTCATCCTTATGGATTAATTGCTGATATTTAAAATACAAATTACTTGTCTCCCTCTTCTGAACCTTCTTCGACTTCTTCAACTTCTTCTATTTCGTTAACTTCTTCTTTTTCTTCTAATTTCTCAACATTTTGCTTTTCTTTTTTTACTTTATCTGCTTCATTTCTTTTTTTATCATATTCTTTTAATTCTGTTAGTAATTCTTTGTTTCTTTTTATTTCTTCTTTTAGATCAACATTTATCTTCTCTAACTCAGTTTTATCATTTTCTTCATCTTTTAGTTTTTCTTTTAAAATTGCCGATTCATCTTCAAGAGCTTTAACTTTTTTAGTTAAATCTCTTATTTCTTTAGATTTTTTAAGTCTTTTGAAGGCTCCTAAAATACCTGCAATAAGAGCTCCAGAACCCACTGAAATAAGTATTACTAATGCTTGAGACACACTATATCTAGCAAAAAACAAGTCAATTGTAACCTTTCCTCCATTTTGAATTGCGAAAATGGAAATAAATATTGAAATAATTAAGACTATTATAAAACTTAATTGCATAGAAATACCTCCTTTATATTTATTTAATTATACTATACTTTTACAATAATTAACAAAATATTTTCTATATTAATTCTCTATAGTATTAGGATTGTACATATTTACATTGCTTTTTCTTTTTTTTAGCAAATACCAAACAGGACTGGCTATGAATATGGAAGAATATGTTCCTGATAATACTCCTATAATAAGAGGTAGTGCAAAGTCTTTTATAGCTTCAACACCAAGAATGTAAAGTAAGGTTACAGTTATTAATGTAGTAGCTGATGTATTTATAGACCTTGTAATAGTTTGTTTTATGCTTGTGTTTATTATTTCATCAAAAGGTTGCTTTCTAGTTCTTTTAATGTTTTCCCTGATTCTATCGAATACAACTATTGTATCATTTATGGAATAACCAACAATAATAAGCATAGCTGCTATAAAGGAGCTATTTACAGGTATTCTAAAAATCGAATATACGGAAAGTCCAATTAAGACATCATGGAGTAGTGCAGTAATAGCTGCCAATCCAAAATCAAATTCAAATCTAAAGGTTATATATATAAGCATACCTATAGTTGCTATAGCTACAGAAATTAATGCTCTTTTCCTAGTTTCTTCTCCAATTGAAGCACCAAACTTTTGCTGATTGATTAAAGCTTCATCCTCTAGTGTATAAATATCTTTATATTCTTTAAATATTTCTAGTCTTTCCTGATTATTGTAATCATTTGTAGATTTAATTATAACTTCATGATTTCCGTCACCAGCATGAACTACACTAGCATTTTTATCGTATTTATCCATTATTTCCCTTATTTCTTCAACGGGAATTTCTTTTCCTAAGTCAATTTGTATCAAGGTACCACCAGTAAAATCAATACCTACATTTAATCCAGATATTATAACCATTACCAATCCGATAATTATTATTAAAGCTGAAATACTAAAGCTTATCTTTTTATTTTTAATTACATCTATTTTCATGATTACCTCCTATGCTCCACCAAATAATTTCTTACTTTTAGTTAGATCCATTTTTATAACAAGTTTTAGTAAAAATCTGGTAATAAATACAGCGGAAAACATAGATACTACTAAACCTATAAGAAGTGTAACTGCAAATCCTCTTATAGTTCCTGTCCCAAAATTGTATAAAACTAATCCTGCAATTAATGTCGTAACATTTGCATCTACTATTGTTCTCATAGCACGTTTAAAGCCTGAATCCACTGATGTTCTTATTGTCTTTCCAACTTTAAGCTCTTCTTTAATTCTCTCAAATATAATAACATTAGCATCTACAGCCATACCTATTGACAATATAAATCCTGCTATACCTGGTAATGTTAATTTAGCATTAATATATATAAACACTCCTAATGCAAGTAATATATATATACTAAGAGCTATATCGGCCACTAAGCCTGGTATTCTGTAAATTATAATCATTAGTAAAAATATTAGTATTAGTCCTATTGTAGCAGCTGTAATACTTTTATCTAAGGATTCTAAACCTAAGCTAGGTCCTACTACATTAACTTCTAACTCTTTCATTTCAAGAGGTAAAGCTCCGGCTCTAATTAGATTTGCTAAGTTTGCTGCTGATTCAATAGTATAGGAACCATCTATTATACTTTTACCATTTAAAATAGTTTCACTTACAGATGGTGCAGATATGACTTCGTCATCTAGAACAATTTCTATTAATCTGTTATTTCTATTTGAATCACCAGGATACATTTCCATTAATCTTCCTGTTGCTTCTGCAAATTGTTCTGTTCCTACACTGTCAAATTCTAAAGCCACTGCTGGTTTATTATTTCTATTGTATGTCACTTCTGAAACTTCTACATTTTCTCCAGTAACTATTACATTTCCCTGCAAATCTCTAAATTGAAGTTGGGCAGTTTTACCTATCAATTCTATAGCTTCTTGGGGATTACTTAATCCTGCTAATTCAACTCTAATTCTATCGTTATTTTCTATAGTAATATTTGGTTCTGCTACTCCTAATCCATCAACTCTTTGCTCTATTATAGCTTTAGTCTGCTGCATTTTTTTTGCTAATTCATCACCGGTATCCTCCGTATCTGCTTCTAAAACTACATATACTCCTCCCGATAAATCAAGGCCTAAGTCTATTTCTTCACCAAATGGACTTACTACATAGTCACCAACATTAAAACCAAATATAGCGGAATATGATATTAATACTATAGCTATCATAATTACTGCAAATAATATTCTGCTTTTATTCATTACTTCCTCCTAATTTTAAGATATATATATTTATATTATATATTACCTTTTTCTATTATTTGTATATTCTTGCTACTACATCATAATAATATCTACTATGTCTAATAGTTTGTTCAACTTCTTCTTCTGAAATTTTTCTTCTAATTTTATAGGGATTTCCCATTACCATTGAATTTGGTGGTATTTTTTTGCCTCCCGGTATTAATGTTCCGGCAGCTACAATTGAATTTTCACCTATTTCACATCCATCTAATAGAATTGCTCCTATACCAATTAAACAATTATCCCCAATTTTACATCCATGCAAATTTACTGCGTGTCCTACTACACAGTTATTTCCTACAATTGTAGGGTACCCCATAGAAGTATGAACCATACAATTATCTTGTATATTTGAATATTCTCCTATTACTATTTTTTCTCTATCTCCTCTTAGTACGGCACCAAACCAAATGTTGGATTTGGAATTAAGTTCTACATCTCCTATAACTAGTGCTGTCTCCATTACTACAGCATCTTCTGCTATATTAGTTTTATATTCTTTTAGTTCTCTTATCATATTATTATTTACTCCTCTGATTTTATTCGTATTGCACATTCTATTCTTTTCTTTTCAAATTCACAGCCTACTTCATAAGGTATCTTAAATGAGCTGTTGAAATTATATGCGTTTGCGTGACATCCTCCTCCACAAAAATATTTAGCCCAGCAATCTCTGCATTTATCTTTTGTAGTAATGTTAGATTTATACATGGAATTAGGTATTTCCTTTTCTGTAATTCCAGTTTCTACATTTCCTATTATAAATTTTTCCTCTCCAACAAATTGATGACAAGGATAAATATCGCCGGAAGGTGTAACTGCTACATATTCATTTCCTGCTCCACAGCCGCTTATTTTTTTGTAGATACATGGTCCGCCGTCTAAGTCTATTTCAAAATGAAAAAAATTAAATCCATCACCTTCATTTTTTTTATCTATGTAATATTGACATAATTTTTCATATTCTTTTTTTACAGTTTCAACATGCTCTTTTTTTATAGAAAAAAAATTTTTTTCTTCCGTTACTACAGGTTCCATTGATATAATATCAAAACCTAAGTTTTTAATGTTTTTAACGTCTTGAGTAAAATCTAAGTTTTCTCTTGTAAAAGTACCTCTGATAAAATAATCTTTGTCCCCTCTTTTATCTACAAGATTTTTAAACTTTGGAACTATTTTATCATAAGTACCTTTATTAGCTCTATCTTTTCTCATATTATCATTTACTGATTTTCTTCCATCAAGACTTAAAACAACATTATGAAAGTTTTTGTTAATATAGTCGATGTTATCTTCATTTAAAAGCATTCCGTTGGTAGTTATAGTAAATCTGAAGTTTTTATTGTGTTTTTTTTCAATTTTTCTACCGTATTCTACTAAATCTTTAACAACTTGAAAATTCATTAAAGGCTCTCCACCAAAGAAATCTACTTCTAGATTTTTTCTTCCCTTAGAATTCTGAACTAAATAGTCGAAAGCTTTTTTCCCAGTTTCATAGGACATTAGTTCTTTTTTGCCTCCAAAATTTCCTTTTGATGCAAAACAATATTCACAAAGAAAATTACAATCATGAGCTATATTTAAACACATTGATTTCAAAGTAGGTTTAATCTTAGGCACAATATGTTTTTCTTTTGTATACAATAATTCTTTTTCTTCTAAACTTTTTAATTCATCTATAGATTCATCTACAATTTTTTTATCGTAATTTTTATATATTTTAGTTAAATTATCTCTATTTTTGTAGGCATCTTCTTTTATTATATCGTATACTAAATCATCTACCTCGTGTACGATGCCGCTGTTTACATCTACTATATATTTTTTATTTAAAATTTCAAAAAAATGTATCATTATTTTTCTTTATCCTCCTTGTCAATAAAAAAGTAGTGGAAACCCACTACATTTTAATTATTTTCGCATTTTTGATTTCCTACAGTACATGAAGTTTTGCATGCAGATTGACATGAAGTTTGGCATTCTCCACAACCTTTATTGGCTATGTTTTTCATTATGTTTTTATTATTTAATTGTTTGATATGTTTCATGATAACCTCCTATTAAAGCAATGAATTCTAAAACATTATAGCATATTAATTATGAATAATAAAGAAAATAAAAAGAGCACGAGGCTCTTTTTTTAGTCTTCTTTATTTTCTTCATCTGAGCCAGATTCATTATCTAATTCTTTTGGTTCAGCTTCTTCTGCAGATGGTTCTACTAATTCTCTAATGGCCCATTTACCCATTTTTAGTCTTTGCTTTGCATGGTCTAACTCAACTACTACTACTTCTTCATTTACTTTGATAATTTTTCCGTAAATTCCACCAATAGTAACAACTTCGTCTCCTCTTTTTAATGCCGCTCTCATTTCTTTTATTTCTTTATCTCTTTTTCTTTGCGGTCTTATAAGCATAAAGTAAAAAATAGCAAACATTGCTACCATAAAGATAATACTTGAATATTGTCCAGTCATATAGTTAACCTCCTGTATTTAATCATTATAACCGTATTTGTTGTAGAATTCCTCCCTAAATTCGAGGAGTCTTTCTTCCTTAATTGCTATTCTAATACGTTTCATTAGATTTATCAAGAAAAATAAATTATGTATGGTTGCCAGTCTAAGTCCTAGTATCTCTTTTTCTTTAAATAAATGTCTAAGATAAGCTCTAGAATAGTTTCGACATGTATAACAGTTACATTCATGGTCTAAAGGACTAAAGTCTTTTTTATACTGAGCATTTTTTATTGCCACTCTACCTTGACTTGTCATAAATGTCCCATTTCTAGCCATTCGTGTAGGTAAAACGCAGTCTGCCATATCAACACCGTTAATTACTGCTTCAAACAAATAGTCGGGACTTCCAACTCCCATTAGATATCTAGGTTTGTTTTCTGGCATTTTGGGTGCAATATATTTAAGTATTTCATACATTTCTTCTGCTGGTTCTCCAACACTTAGACCCCCAATGGCATAACCTGGAAAATCTAGTTCTACTAATTTATTTAAACTTTCCAACCTTAAGTCTTTATACATCCCACCTTGTATTATACCAAAAAGTGATTGTTTTTCAACATTTTTATGAGCTTCTTTGCATCTTTTTGCCCATCTTGTGGTTCTTTCCATTGATTTTTGTGAATATTCTTTTGTTGAAGGATAAGGTGTACATTCGTCAAAGGCCATTATTATATCAGAACCTAAGTTGTTTTGTATGCTGATTGATTTTTCCGGAGTTATGTAGTGTTTAGAACCATCAATGTATGATCTAAACTCTACTCCTTTTTCTGTTATTTTTCGCATATCTCCTAAGCTAAAAACTTGAAAACCACCACTGTCAGTAAGTATAGGTTTATCCCATTTCATAAATTCGTGTAGTCCACCAGCTTCTTTTATAATCTCATCTCCAGGTCTTAAATACAGATGATAGGTATTGCTTAAAATTATCTGAGCTTCTATATCATCTAATTCTTCTGGTGTTAAGGTTTTAACAGTAGCTTTTGTACCTACAGGCATAAATATTGGTGTTTCTATTTCTCCGTGAAGAGTTTTAATTTTCCCAACTCTAGCATTTGTTTTCTTTGATTTGTATTCTATATTAAATTCTAATGACATCTTTCCTCCTAATAAATAAACATAGCATCGCCAAAGCTAAAAAATCTGTACCTTTCTTTTATAGCTTCTTCATATGCTTTGAAAATATAGTCCTTTGATGCAAATGCACTTACAAGCATTAACAAGGTTGATTCCGGTAAATGAAAATTTGTAATAAGGCCATCTACAACTTTGAATTCATATCCAGGATAGAGAAATATATCCGTCCAACCATATCCAGGTTCAACAAACCCTGTTTGCTTTCCTATAGTTTCTAAAGTTCTAGTACTTGTTGTGCCTACTGAAATTACCTTTCCTCCACTATTTTTGGTGGAGTTTATTAATTCAGCATTTTCATCATCTATTTCATAGTATTCTGAATGCATCTTATGATCGGATATTTTATCTACCTTTACCGGTCGAAAAGTATCTAAACCTACGTGTAATGTTATATAAGCAATCTTAACACCCTTATCTTGAATTTTTCCAAGCAGTTCATCTGTAAAATGTAATCCTGCTGTCGGTGCCGCTGCTGATCCGGTTTTCTTTGCATATACTGTTTGATACCGGTTTTTTTCTTCAAGTTTTTCCTTTATATATGGTGGTAGAGGCATTTCACCTATTATGTCTATAATGTTTTGAAAAGAGCCTTCATATTGGAATCTAATATGTTTTATACCTTTATCTAGGTCTTTGACTACCTTTCCCTTTAAATCCTCTGAAAATACAATTTCTGAACCTAATTTTAGTCTTTTTGCAGGTTTAGTTAAACATTCCCAAGTGAAGCTATCTATTTCTTTTAAAAGTAAAATTTCGATCTTTGCTCCTGTTGTTTTCTCTCCATATAATCTTGCAGGAATTACTTTTGTATTATTTATGACTAAACAGTCTCCAGCTTCTAGATGATTTATTATATTGTAAAAATATTTGTGGTTTATTGTTTTTTTGCTTCTATCTAAAATCATTAGCCTTGAATTTGATCTTTTGGAGAGTGGTGTTTGGGCAATCAATTCTTTAGGTAAATCGTAATAAAAGTCTGCTTTCTTTAATTCATTTATCATTTTACTGTCACTCCTGTATAGTAATACTCTAATATTTCTTTGTATGTAAATCCTTCTTCTGCCATCTGTTTAGCTCCGTACTGACTCATACCAATTCCGTGACCCCATCCTCTTCCTTCTAAGGTAAAGATATCAGGGCTTGTTTTGATTTTTAATTTATTTTCGGTATTTAAAATTTCTTCAGTTTTATTGTAAGCAATTATATCTTCTTTCACTTGATTTTCTTTAAAAGATATCTTTTTATTTTCTGCAATATTTATTTTATACTTATCTTCTTTAGTTAAAACAGATATTTGATTGTTCTTAGCTATATCAAACCAGGTGCTTTTTAATTTACTATAGCCTAATACTGCTCTGCTTTCTTCTTTTAATAGTTTTATTTCTCCTTTATCTGTTTTTATAGAAGTTTCTATAACCCTTTCATCATGGGAAAGCTCAGTAACATCCATATCATAAATATCTTCAGTTTTAAATTCTTCTATAAGCAAATCTATAAGTTCTTCTTTTGTATAAGATGTAATCCATTCTGTATGAGGTGATATATTAGAAAAACTATCTTCTTTACTCTTTAAATAAGGTAAAGTATAATTCCACACGTTGCCGCTGTCTGCTGTTTTGCCTCCACTAGTTGAGTGGTAGAAAGCAGAGATTAAATTGTTGTTATAATAGATAAGTTCATTTTTCGTTTCTTCTACAGCTTTGTTTGTAGATAGATATTCTCTGTTTATACCCTTATATACTTGACTGTTTTGATTATCTACAACATGGTATCCATAGGGTGTTGAATTATTAATATAAGAAACGGCGTATGTTCTTGCTGCAACTGCCTGTGCTTTTAATGCTTCAATATTCCAAGATGCTGGGATTTCACTAGGTACTACTCCCTTTAGATAATCTTCAACAGGAACAGTATTTATAGATAGAAGTTTATATTCATCTATAATATAAAAAGCTGAGTCACCGTGATATTCTATACCATCAAAAAATATAGTGTTTCCATCTTGTTTTTCTACTGTAAAAAATACATTAAAATTATTATTATATGAAAATATAATTTTATCTTTATTGTTTAAAACAAGTATAGATTCTGATTTATGATTTTCTACATCATAATCATAATCACTAAAAATAGATTTGGCAATACTTTGTGCCCTTTCTTTGGATGTATATCTTCCAAAAGCAGGGTAATATTTTTCTCCGTCAAAGTACACGAATCCTTCTAAGTTATTTTCTAATTCAAATTCTTCTAACCATTGAGAAGTTTCAGAAAATTTTTCCCAGGACTTCATTAATATTATATGAAAAGGTCCTTCTTTTGCTTTAGAATCGAATTCATTATAATATTTACCATCACTGTAGTAGCTGTCTATTTTTATTGTTAAATTTTTAGACTGAGTATTAAATATCATATTCGACTCTAATGGCTTACCTATTTTTATTTTTAAATTTTCTTTAGCAGATATATTTATGTATTCATTTTCTATCCTAGGGCTTCTTATTCTTACATTGATATATCTTTTTACTTCTTCTCCTGAAGCTGTGTTTAAAGATGATATTAATAAAATTAATAAAATCATAAAAACAAATATCTTTTTTTTCATATATTACCTCTTAACTACCATTAAAACTTACCTGGTTATTATTTTCAATATTCAAGTATTGATATGTTTTTTCTGTCACTATTCTTCCTCGAGGTGTTCTGCTTAAAAATCCTTTTTGCATTAGATATGGTTCATATACATCTTCAATAGTTATGCTTTCTTCTCCTATTGATGCTGCTAATGTATCTAATCCTACCGGACCACCGTTGTAAAAGCTAATTATTGTTTTTAGTATTTTTATGTCTACATAATCTAATCCCGATGAATCAATTTCTAATACATCTAAGGCTGCTTTTGCTATATCTTCGTCTATTATACCCTTGCCTTTAACCATTGCATAATCTCTTACTCTTTTTAGAATTCTATTTGATATTCGAGGCGTACCTCTGGATCTTTTAGATAATTCTTTAGCACCGCTTTTACTGATATCTATATTTAAAATGCCAGCAGATCGTTCTATAATATAGGTTAGTTCTTTATTGTTATAGTAGTCTAGTTTACATATAACACCAAATCTATCTCTAAGTGGCGAGGATAAAGCACCACTTCTTGTTGTTGCCCCTATTAAAGTAAATTGAGACAAGTCAAGTCTTACAGATCTTGCAGATGGTCCTTTGCCAATGATTATATCTAAAGCAAAATCCTCCATAGCTGGATATAGAATTTCTTCTACACTTCTATTAAGCCTATGGATTTCATCTATGAATAAAACGTCGTTTTCGTTTAAATTTGTTAGTATTGCTGCTAAATCTCCCGGCCTTTCTATTGCCGGTCCTGAAGTTATACGGATATTTACATTCATCTCTTTTGCTATTATACTAGCTAGAGTAGTTTTACCTAATCCTGGTGGTCCGTATAATAAGACGTGATCCAGTTGTTCATCCCTCATTTTCGCTGCTTCTATAAATATTTTTAATTTACCTTTTATTTTATCTTGTCCTATATACTGATCTAAGGTACTGGGTCTTAAGGATTCTTCCAGATCTTCATCAGATTTATTTAAAGATGAGGTAATTAGATCGTTTTCTCTTTCAGACATTACTATCACCTATTTCCCATAATTTTTAGAGCTTCTTTTATAATTTGATCTTCTTCTTTTCCTTCAGGTTTTATCTTAGATAATGCTTTTCTTACTTCCATTTTATTGAAGCCTAATTGTATAAGTGCATCTTCAACGAAGTTTCCGCTTACATTTATACCATTATCAAAATCACCTGTATCATCAAAAATCACATCCATTTTATCTTTTAATTCTAGTATTATTTTCCCGGCGGTTTTTTTACCTATACCGCTGGCCTTTTTTAGATAGTCTATGTTTTCATTTGCAATTTCTCTTTTTAAAGTTTTTACCTTGGATATCGAAAGGATAGCTATTGCAGCCTTTGGCCCTACTCCACTTATTTTTATAAGTTTTTCAAACATATCTAGTTCTTCTTTAGTTAGAAAACCAAATAAATTTATTTTATCCTCTCTTACGTACAAATGGGTATGTATTTTTATCTCTTCATTAAGACTTAAATTGTCTATAGTGTTTAACGAGGTAAATATACCGTACCCAATATTGTTTGATTCTAATACTATTATTTCATCTTCTATTTTATTTACCGTTCCTTGTATGTATGAAATCATCAATTCACCTACTATTATAGTTTGTATTCATCACTAAATCTATTTGAATGAGCATGACATATGCTTATAGCTAAAGCATCTGCTGCATCATCTGGTTTTGGTATACTCTTAAGATTTAAAAGCATCTTAACCATTTCTTGTACTTGAGCCTTTTCCGCTCTACCGTATCCTACTACTCCCTGTTTAACCTGGAGAGGAGTATATTCATATACTGGAACATGGTTTTGAGATGCAGCTACTATATGTACTCCTCTTGCCTGACCTACTGCAATGGCTGTTTTTACATTTTTATTGAAAAAAAGCTCCTCAATTGCCATATGGTCTGGCCTATATTCCTGAATGATTTCACTATATCTATCAAATAGCTCGTTTAAACGCTTTTGCATTTGCATCTTACTAGGAGTCCTAATAACTCCGTATTTAATAACTTTAAATTTGTTGCCTTGATAGTCAACAATCGAATAACCTGATATAGCATATCCAGGATCTACACCTAAAATCCTCATTAATCGTCTCTTTCTTCTATTTCAAACTGGCAGTTGTGGTAAATATCTTGAACATCATCATCGTCTTCCATAATATCTATCAACTTCATTAGTTTTTTGTATAAACCTTCATCTTCAATTTTAACATTTGTTTTTGGTATCATTGTTAAATCTGATTCTAAAATTTTATAGTTTTCTTTTAACTGGGTTTTTACTTTATTAAAATTTTCAACTACTGTTGTAATTTCAAAAACATCATCTTCTCTTGTCATATCTTCTGCTCCTGCATCTACTGCTTCAAGCATAAGTTCATCTTCGTCAACACCTTCATTTGGTATTACAATAAGACCTACCTTATCGAAAAGATAAGAAACACATCCTGTTGCTCCAAGATTCCCATCGTATTTTGAAAAATAATGTCTTATATCTGCTGCAGTTCTGTTTTTATTGTCTGTTAAACAGTTTACTATAAAGGCTGTTCCGCCGGGTCCGTATCCTTCGTAAGCTATTCTTTCAAAATCATTTCCTCCCAGCTCACCTGTTCCTTTTTTTATAGCTCTATCTATATTGTCATTTGGCATATTTTCGCTTTTAGCCTTTTCAATAGCATTGACAAGAGCTGAATTGTACTCTGGATCATCTCCACCTTCTCTTACTGCTACGGTAATTGCTCTCGCTAGTTTTGTGAATATTTTTGCTTTCTTTTTATCTTGTCTACCTTTTCTATGTTTTGTATTAGCCCATTTTGAATGTCCAGCCATATAATATTCTCCTCTCTATGTTATAATTTTATTTTTATATATTGATTTATATTTTTTGTTTATTTCATTAAACTTAATATTATCAGAAGTATAGTTAATTAATTTTTCTTTTATTTTATCTAAATCTTCTTCTTGAGTTAAAATTTTTAGTGTTACATCTTCTTTAAATTCTTTGTTTTTTATAATCAAATTTTCATTTTGAAGTAAATTTTCGACTCCTCCATATTGATTATATGAGATTATAATGTTAGTTTCAACGACAATTTTTTTTGTTACAATAATATTATTATTTATAGTTTCTCTTGCTGAACCAGAGTAGGCCCTTATTAGACCACCTTTCCCCAGTTTAACCCCACCGAAATATCTTGTTACTGTAACTAAAAGATTTCTTAATTCTTCTGTTTTTATGTAATTTAGAATAGGTAAACCTGCTGTTCCTGAAGGTTCACCATCGTCATTAAATTTTTGTATTCCAGCATTTTTCCCTATAATATAAGCGTATGCTGTGTGATTAGCATCATAGAATTCTTTTTTAGTTTCACTTATGTATTCCATGGCCTCTTTTTCATCTTCACAAGTAAATACTCTTCCAATAAATTTAGATTTTTTTATTTCTATTTTACTTTCTGAGTTTTTATGTATTGTCTTGTATTCCTTCAACATTATATTCTCCATCTTCTAGTTTCTTTAACAGTTGTTCTCTTGTTTTTATTTTAAAAATCATACCATCTTCCGTCATTTTTTTATCGATTATATTATATTTTTTTTCTATATGGTTTATTTTTTTAGGATTTGTATATCTTACGAATATATCTATTTCAACTTCTCTACCGTGTATTGTTTCTATTATTTTTTCTGTTAATTTTTCCAAATTATTTCCTGTTTTAGCAGAAATAAAAATTTCGAAATCTCTATTATTATAATTATCCTTAGTAGTATCAATTTTATTATATACATTAATTATTGGAATATCTTCAACCTCAAGTTCTTTGAGTATATCTTCAGTAACTTTTTTCTGTTCTAATATATTTTTAGAATTTATATCTATTACATTGAGAATAAGATCAGAATATGCTATTTCTTCTAAAGTACTTTTAAAAGATTCTATTAAAAAGGTAGGTAGATTATCAATAAATCCTACAGTATCTGTTATAATTAATTCTATATTATTAGGCAAAAGGAGTCTCCTGTTTTCAGTTGTTAAAGTTGCAAAAAGCATATCTTTTTCAAAGACTTTCTTTTGATTTATACCATACAGCTTAGTTAGTGCATTTATCAAGGTGCTTTTGCCAGCATTTGTATATCCTACTACAGATATTGTTGGTATTTGATTTTTCATTCTTCGTTTTCTTTTTTCTTTTCTTACTTTTCTTACTTTATCTAAATTTTTCTTTAATTCTTCTATTCTACTGCTTATATGTCTCCTGTCTGTTTCTAATTTTTTTTCACCTGGACCTCTGGTGCCTATTCCTGCACCAAGTCTAGACATATCGATACCTTTCCCTTTAAGCTTTGAATATCTATATTCTAATTGGGCTAATTCTACCTGTATTTTACTCTCTCTTGTTTTTGCTCTTAAGGCAAAAATATCTAAAATTAAATTTGTTCTATCAATTATTTTGCAATTTACTTTTTCTTCTATATTCCTAATTTGAGTGTTGCTAAGTTCTTGGTTAAATATTACAGAATCAATATCTTCCATCTCAACTAAATTACTTATTTCATCTAATTTTCCTTTTCCTACATAATATTTAGGATCTATCTTTTGTCTATTTTGTTCTATGGTGAAATAAACCTTTCCTGAAACAGCTTCTACTAGGCTATTGAGTTCCTCTAAATCGTTACTTTTATTTCCTAAATCAACACCTACTATAATACATTTTTCATAATTTTGGTCCATAAATTCTCCTTTTTACATATCATTTTGTTAATAAATTAATGCAAAATTATCTAAAATATGGGATAATGTAATTTAGATAAAAATAATTCTAATTAATATTAACATATTTCTAATATTGTAACAAATACATATGTTTTTATTTAATATTTTACAAATTATGTTATAATATTGCTTTGTAAGATAACTGGAGGTTTTTATGGCTAAAAAAAATAAAAAGAAAAAAAGTAAAAAAAGATTTAGCATAATCAAAATGGTATTAATTATACTGGTAATAATAATATTTGTGGGAGCTGGCGCAACAATAGGCATAATAACTGCTACAGTTAGAAGTGCACCGGATATTGATCCTACTAATATTTTAAGTATGCTCTCTGAGAGTTCTGTGATTTTAGATTCTCAAGGAAATGAAATCGAAGTTGTACAAACTACAGAAGATAGAGAGATTATAGGTCTAGGTAGTTTACCAGAACATTTAACAGATGCATTTATTGCAATAGAAGATCATAGATTTGAAGATCATGTAGGTATTGATTTGAGAAGAATAGTTGGATCTATGATACACAACATTCAGGCTCGGGACCTAACGGCTCAAGGTGCAAGTACAATAACACAACAGTTGGCTCGTAATCTTTATCTATCTCAAGATGAATCAGTTCTAGCTGCTTATGAAAGAAAACTGAAAGAAATGTATCTTGCTATAGAATTAGAAAGAGCTTTAACTAAGGATCAAATATTGGAATATTATCTTAACACAATTCCTTTAGGCCAAAGCTCATTTGGTATTCAAGCAGCTTCTTATACATACTTTTCAAAAGATGCTAAAGATTTAAATATAGCTGAATCGGCTCTACTAGCGGGAGTACCTAAAGCAGATACAAGATATGCACCTTTTACAAGAGTAAATGTAGCAAATATTGAAGGTATTTCTCAAGATAATATTGTAGGTTATGTTAGTATTTCAGGTACTAAATATGCCTGTGTATATAATCAGGATTCTGTAGACAGACAAAAAACTGTACTGGGAAGAATGCATGAATTAGGTTTTATTAATGATTTTGAATATGATACAGCCTTAAATTATGATATTAGGGAAAACTTAAATCCAGGTCAAAAATCGAATACTGAAATTACTTCATATTTTTCAGACTATGTTAAGAAAAAAGTTATAGGTGACCTTGTCGAAGAATACGGATATACATATGAGCAAGCAGAAAATATTCTGTTTACTGGTGGATTAACTATACATAGTACAGTTGATATGAGTATACAAAAAATCATAGAAGAATCTTATAAAGATTTTGGTAATCAACTTCTAGGTGATATAACAAATGAATCTATCCCTCTTGTACAAGAATGGCGTTCTTTTTACTGGAGATACGATGGTAAAAGTATCGGTAATTTAGATGCTGAATACAACATTCTAAACGAATCGGGTCATAGGATTTATTTTAAAAAAGAAAACATTTTAACTGACGCTTACGATTTATACTTATCTAACGAAGAATATAATTTTGATGAATCCGGCAATTTGATAATAAATACCAGGAAAATTAAAATTTATACAAATGTTTTAGATATTGTTGATTACTATACAATAGAAAATGATTATTTGAGAACTCACAACTTAAGCGGATTAAATCTAGCCGGAAATTACGAAATTATTTCCCAAGATGGTACTAATGGTGAAATTTTAATTGAAAAAAATTATCTAGATACATTAGGGGATTTTTACAAAATAGACGATCAAAATAATTTAGTAATAAATAAAAATTATTACACATTTGACGAAATCGGTGTTGTACAACCTCAATCTGCCGCCGTAATAATGGACTATAGATCCGGCGAAATTAAAGGGTTATTTGGTGGTAGAGACGTTACTGCAAGTAAGTCTTACAATAGAGCAACAAGAGCTGCAAGACAACCGGGGTCTACTATTAAACCTTTGTCTGTATATTTGCCCGCTTTGGATAACGGCTACACTGCAGCATCTGTAATTGATGATATTCCTCGATATAATGATGCCGGTGAAAGATGGCCTAAAAATTGGTACGAAAACCAAACATATAAATATTGGGGTTTAACTAGCTTAAGAAAATCTGTTGAATATTCATTAAATGTCAATGCAGTTTATATGTTGGAAAATATTGGTTTGGATTTAGCAAAAGACTATCTAGAAAAATTTCAGTTGATAGATTCGGAAAATCCTGAAAATGATACTTTTGTTTCAAGAGAAGAAAATAGATCTTATAATGATGAAAATTTAGCTTCCTTGGCACTAGGAGGTTTGACAAGAGGTTTTACACCTATAGATATGACTGCTGCCTATGGAGCAATAGCTAATCAAGGAACTTATGTTGAACCAATTTGCTATACTAAAGTAATGGATAGAAATGGTAAAACTATACTAGATAAAGTTCCTGAGAGAAATGCTGTAGTAGATCCTGAAGTAGCCTTTATAATGGAAGATATACTTAAAACTACAGTAACCCAAGGACTTTCACATAGAGCTTCATTGCCTGCTGAATACGGTATAGAAGTTGCTGGTAAAACCGGTACTACATCGGATAATGCTGATATATGGTATATGGGATTTTCTCCTTATTATGTAGGCGGGATTTGGATAGGAAATGACGACTCACAAATTAAAGTTAATACAGGTAGTGGATCTACTTCAAGGTTATGGAAAAATATAATGACAGAAGTTCATTCAGGATTAGAACCAGCTAGCTTTGAGGAACCACCTGGTTTAGTTAGAGCAAATGTATGTAAACAATCCGGCTTATTGGCTACTGAATTATGTAGCAATGACCCCAGAGGAAGTCAAGTAAATACTGAATATTTTGTAAACGGAACAGCTCCAACTGAGTTTTGTGATGTACATGTAAAAGCAACTGTATGCACTGAATCTAATGAGCTTATAGGACAATACTGTCCTCCTGAATTAGCTGAAGAAAGAGTTTTCATACAAAGAGATGAATATTATGATCCTTTAAACTATCCTTATACTAAAACTCAATATTACGAACCTATTTTAAATGCTATAAGACTATATGAACAAATACAGGATGAAATTAGAGAATCAGGAAACAACATTAAACCTGAAGAAATTAGACAGATATATGGAAATCAAGTGGTTATTGAAAATGGTAAAATAATATCCGTAAATGGTTTAACTATGGAAGAGTTAGTAATAGATACAATGTTAACGGAAGATTATCAGTATCAAATACCAAATAAAACTTGCACTTTACATAATAAATTTGATTATGAAGAGTGGCTAGAGGAAAATTCAACCTCTTCAGGAATTCAAAATGGCACAACAGATTCTGCTATAGATGGAGTTGAAAATGAAAATAACGAAGAAGAATCAAATTTAATTGATGAAGAAAATCAGATTGAAGAAAACGAAGATAACGATTAAAATATAAATAGAAGAAGGCCTAGGCCTTCTTCTATTTATATATATCATTACCTTTACTATCTACTGCTACTATTACTGGAAATTTCTCAACATATATTTTCAAAATAGCTTCTGTCCCTAAATCTTCATAAGCTACAAGTTTTTTCTTTTTAATGCATTTAGAAATATAAGCTGCTGCACCTCCAACTGCTGCAAAATATACAGCTTTATGTTTTTTTATAGAATCAACCACCTCTTTAGACCTTTTCCCTTTTCCTATCATACCTTTGAGTCCTTTTTCCATTAAGCTAATCGTGTAGGGATCCATTCTATAACTTGTGGTAGGTCCAGCTGAACCTATTACCTGTTCTTTCTTAGCAGGTGCAGGACCAACATAGTATATGGTTTGATTTTTTAATTCTATGGGTAATTTTTGCTTATCTTTAATTAAGTCTGCTAATCTTTTATGAGCTGCATCTCTTCCAGTATACATATATCCTGTAAGATATACCCTATCTCCTATTTTTAGTTTTTCTATTACATTATCTTTTAATGGTAATTCAATATTATATTCAGCCATATCTTTCTCCTATAGTTTGATTGTTTTATGCCTGTATGCGTGACAGCATATATTTAATGCTACAGGTAGTGATGCTATATGTGTAGGAAAGTATTCTATATTAACTCCTAAGCAGGTAGTTTTTCCACCAAATCCACCAGGACCTATATCAAGTCCGTTAATTTCCTCTACTAATTCATTTTCTAATTCAGCGTATTTCTGGTTTTCGTTATTTATCTTAATACTTCTTGTTAGAGCTTTTTTAGATATTAATGCAGCTTTTTCAAAAGAACCTCCTATACCTACTCCTATTATAATAGGTGGACAAGGATTTGGACCAGCCTCTTTTACAGTTTCTAAAATAACTTTTTTTACTCCTTCTATACCATCAGCAGGTTTAAGCATTTTTATTCTACTCATATTTTCACTGCCAAATCCCTTTGGTACTGCTGTGATTTTTAGTTTATCACCTGAAACTATTTCAGTGTGTATGATGGCTGGAGTATTATCTTTTGTATTTTTTCTTTCAAATAAAGGATCATCTACTACAGATTTTCTTAAAAAACCTTCCTTGTATGCATTTCTAACTCCTTCATTTATCGCATCAGATAATAATCCATTATCTATATTCACGTCTTTGCCGATTTCAATAAAAACAATAGCCATGCCAGTATCTTGACATATAGGCATTTTCTCCTTTTTTGCAATTTCGTCATTTTTTATAATTGTATCTAAAACAAATTTTGCTGTATCGTTTTTTTCTCTTTGATATGCTTTTTTTAATTCTTGAAAAACTTCTTCATCAATATTGTAGTTGGCATCTAAAAAAATTTTTTTTACTGAATTTTTTATATCATTATATTTTATTGTTCTCATTTTTTTCTCCTTGAAGTAAAATAACAAAAACTTAGCCTTGTATAGCTAAGTTTTTGTTTTTAAGTTTATACAAGTAATTTTTCTAAATAATTGAAAATAATTTTACTAGTTTCAACAACATCATCTATTACAACATATTCATTAGATGAATGATATCTTTCTCCACCAGGTCCAAAAACAAATGTTGGTATTTTTAATCTAGATCCTATGTAGTTGAAATCACCTATACTGCTAAAGTAAGAAATTATAGGTTCTTTATTAGTAATATCTTTAATTGATTCGATAAATTTTTGAGTATATTCATTATTTTCATCTACTAAATAAGGTAGGAATCCATCGCTATTTGGTGTAGGTGCATCCCTAAATATAACTTCATACTCCGATTGAATATCTGCTTTTTTTACTGCTTTATCTACTTCTTCTTTTAAAGTAGTTTTGTCTTCACCTACGACTATATGTCTAAATACAGTGAATTCTGCTAAATCAGCTACAGAACATGCAGCTCCTCCACCCTTTGTCTCTATGATACATACATCACCTTTACCAAGGTATTCATCTTTCTTAAGGTTTTGTTTTTTGAGTTCCACTATTACTTTACTTGCATCTACAATTGCACTTACTCCTTTTTCAGGATTAGCTGCGTGAGCAGATTTTCCTTTAAATCTTACTTTGTAGGAATATCCTCCTCTTGCTCCTAAACACAGACAGGGAAAGTCTTCCTCGGTAAATCCAGAACTAGGCTCTGGTACTATGGCAACATCTGCATCGTTGATTACATTTTCATGAATTAAGAAGTTAGTTCCTAGTCCATATGGACCTTCTTCATCGGAGACAAAAGAATATAATATGCTTCCTTTGAATTCCTTATGCTTCTTTTTAAATGCTTCAATAGCAATCATCATAGCAGCTACACCGGATTTCATATCTAGTGCTCCTATGCCGTACATCTTTCCATCCTTAATTACTGGATCTGTAGGTTCTGTATCCCATCCTTCACATATGGTAACTGTGTCAAGGTGTCCATTTAAGAGTACTTTTGGACCTTCTTTCCTACCTTTAATTTCTCCAATCACATTTATGCCTTCAAATTTTGTAACTTTATCATCTTTGTAATTGAAAAATTTAGTATCTATATTTCTTTCTTTAAGCCAACTATGTACAAATTCCATAATTTCTTCTTCTTTAAAGTAAGGACTATAAATACTTACTAAACTTTTAAGCAATTCGATGGTGTTTTTTTCATTGATTAATTGATTTAATTCGTTACTCATAATTACACCTGCCTATTTATTATATTTTTTTAATCTATAACTCTATACAAAAATTGTATCAATTAAAAGTTTTTTACGCAACTTTTTTGTTAAATATTTGAAGTAAGTTCTAAGTTTGGAACTGCATTTAATTTATAATCGCTAAATTCTTTATTTAAATATTTATAGTAAGCTGAACTTCCTATCATTGCTGCATTATCTGTGCATAATATCTTATCTGGAAAATATAGTTTTTTGTTTTTTTGTTTTTGTTTAAATAATTCTCTTAATCTACTGTTGGATGCTACTCCTCCAGCCAAAACTATCTTATCAAAATTGTATTCTACTGCTGCTTTTAGAGTTTTATTAACTAACACCTCTACTATAGCTTCTTGAAAACTAGCAACTAAATCTGGAACATTTATTTCAATGCCCTTTTGTTTATTATTGTTTATGTAGTTAAGCACTGATGACTTAAGTCCACTAAAGCTAAAGTCATATGAATCATCTTCTAGATATGCTCTAGGGAATTCAATAGCCTTATTATTGCCTTTTTTAGCAATTTTATCTATAATAGGTCCTCCAGGATATCCTAACTCTAAACTCCTGGCAATCTTGTCAAAAGCTTCTCCTGCTGCATCATCTCTGCTTCTACCTAATATTTTATATTTACCATAGCCTTCTACTTTAACTAAGTGAGAATGTCCTCCCGACACTATTAAACTAATAAAAGGAGGTTTTAAATCCTTATGACTTATATAATTTGCACTTATATGCCCTTCTATATGATTTACAGCAATTAAAGGTTTTTTTAAAGAAAAGGCTAGTCCTTTTGCAGAATTGACACCTACAAGTAAAGCGCCTACTAATCCTGGACCATAGGTAACTGCTATTGCATCAATATCATCAAAGGTCATACCACTTTCTTTTAATGCTCTATCTATTATTATATTAATATTTTCTATGTGTTTTCTTGAAGCTATTTCTGGAACAACTCCTCCATATAACTGATGAATTTCTATCTGTGATGATATTACATTGGATAGCACTTCTCTTCCATTTTTAACTACTGCTGCTGCAGTTTCATCACATGAAGTTTCTATAGCCAGTATTTTTATGTCTTTCATATTTATCTCCATTCTTTTAAAATTACTGCTGACAAAATATTGTCTATTTTAAAATATCTTACTTCTTTTCTCAAGTAACAATACGCCTTAATTTTATCAAAGTAAATTTCTTTCACTTTTATATTTCGTTCAGTAATTTCTTGTTCTTTTATATATATTATCTTTATTATCTTATCTTCATCTAAAGATTTTTTTAGTATATAATTTATCATTTATTTCACCTTACTATAGTATAATCGAGATATTAGCTATTGTAAAGAATGTCCTTTTTATTGTAGCTTAAATTATCTTTTGTTATAATGGTATTATTATAAAAATATATTTATATGAGGAGTTTATTATGATAGATTTAAGAAGTGATACAGTTACTAAACCTACGGAAGAAATGCGTAAAGCAATGTTTGAAGCTGAAGTTGGTGATGATGTTTATGGAGATGATCCCACTGTCAATGAATTAGAGAAACTAGGAGCAGAAATTATGGGTAAAGAAGCTTCTATTTTTGTACCAAGTGGTACCTTTGCTAATCAATTGGCAATACTTACTTGGACAAATCCTGGAAATGAAATAATTTTAGGAGATAGCTGTCATATTTTCAATGATGAAGCTGGTGCAGCAGGACTTATATCCTCTGTCAATACCTCACAAATTCCATCTCCTAATGGTGTTTTAGAAATAAGTGAAATAGAAAAACGAATCAGAACTAAGGATATTCATTATCCGGAAACAACTTTAATATGCACAGAAAATGCTCATTCTAGCGGGAATATTATGACATTAGAAGAGTCAAAAAATATTTATGAATTAGCTCAAGAAAAAAATATTCCTGTTCATACAGATGGTGCCAGATTTATTAATGCGGCGGTATCGTTAAATGTGGAAACAAAATCACTTGCCCAATATTCAGACAGTATAAATCTATGTCTTTCTAAGGGCTTATGTTCTCCCATAGGGTCTTTGTTGATTGGAGATGAAAACTTTATAGAAAAGGCAAGATCATATAGAAAGATATTAGGGGGAGGAATGAGACAAGTTGGTGTTATAGCATCTGCAGGTATTATATCTCTTACTAAAATGGTTGATAGACTTAATATTGATCACAATAATGCATCTTATTTAGGGGAAAAGTTATCACAAATTAATGGTATTACTGTTAATTTAGATAATCTTAAAATTAATATGGTATTTTTTACTGTAGACAATAACATTATATCAGATAAGGATTTTTATATAAAACTAAAAGAAAAAGGAATACTTATAAATCCTGCTGAAAAGGGTCTTGTAAGGATTGTAACTCATAATGACATCTCAAGAGAAAATGTAGATACATTCATCAATACGGTATCCGATTTATTGTCGATATAAATATTAATCATTAACAATCTTGTTGAAATAGTATCTAAATTATATTAGATATGTTGGAAAATAATTGCTCTAAAAACTAACATTTTTAGAGCAATTATTAAATCAAGAATTATACAATTATTATACTAGCTAAAATATTTATTCAATATCTTTTTTTAAATTCTTCATTAATATCAAAGCATCTTCTTTTGGACTAGAATAATAACCTTTTCTTCTACTTATCAATTCAAAACCGTATTTGTAATATAGATTTAAAGCCTCAGTATTTGATTCTCTAACTTCTAAAGTAATCCTGGTAAAGTAATTTTCACTACCATATTTTATTATATAATCCATCATCTTTTTACCTAATCCTTTATTTCTGGAATCTTTCTTTAGGGCAATATTGTTCAAGTGTATCTCATCATAAATACTGAACAAAAAAGAATAGCCTACCAGTTCCTTGGTCTTTGTATTTATAATACCAAGAATCACGGCAAGCTTGTTGTTAAATTCACCTTTTATCATTTTTTTAGTCCAGGGGTCAGTAAATATTTTATTCTCTAATTTATATATGAGGTTTATATATTTTTCTTTTTTTAGTTCTTTTATTTCAAACAATTATTTTTTATTCCTCTCTGCTTGAGTTTTTCTTAAATAAATGGGATTAAAATTTTCCCAGTTTAAAAAATCATGTTTTTTTAACTTTTCTATTCCAGCTTGAGCTGTTGATGATGATTTAAGATGGTTTATGTAGTTACTTGCAAAAAAACACTTATCTCCAAGTTTGCTTTTAATAAGATCTTTATGTTTTTTTACTCCATCTCCAATAAATATAATATCTTTTTTTAAATTTTTGTTAGTTAAGTTGTCCAGATGTTCTTCAATTGTTGTAGCAGAATCTTCTTCTATATTGAATAATTTTTCCCCTTCCCATTTATATAGTCCAGTGTATATTCTATTAGACCTTGCATCTAATACTGGACTAATTATTTTATCTGTGAATGGCAAATTATATGCTAAGCTTTCTAAGGTGGAGATGGACAATATAGGTAATTTTAAACTTTGGCTCATACTTTTAGCTATAGCTATACCTATTCTTAAACCTGTATATGAACCAGGCCCTTTGGTTATTGCTATTCCAGATAAATCCTTTAAACTCGTATCTGTGTCAATTATTAAAGTGTCTATTAAAGCCATTAGATTTTCTGAATGAGTTTTACCTATGTTTTGGCTGTATTCTCCTAGTAGCTTTTCTTCAGATAAAATAGCACAAGAAGCGGTTTCAGATGCAGATTCAATTCCTAAAACTATCATTTTTATTTAACTCCTTTAAAAGTTCAATATAAAACTTTCCACGTCCATTGATTTCTACAATTCTTTCTCTATTATTGATACTAATATTAATATCTATTCTATTTTTAGGTAAAATAGATTTTATTTTATTTGCCCATTCAATAATAACAATATCTTCATCGGAATAAATGTAATCTTCAATTCCTATATCTAGTGCATCATCAACACTATTTAATTTATACAAATCATAATGATAAATTTTATAAACTCCTTTGTAGGAATTCATTAAACTATAGGAAGGGCTGTTTACATATTCTTTTACTTTAAGTTGCTTACCTATTGTTTGGGTTAGTGTTGTTTTTCCAGCTCCAAGGTCTCCATTTAAACACAACAAGGACCCAGGTCCTAGAACTCTGGATAGTATTTTCCCAAACTCTTCAGTGTATTTTAAATTTTTTAATATTATTCTTTTCATATTAAGTTCCTTACGATTTTAATTATATCGTTAATTTGCTATCAATTCAAGAAAAACAACACCCTAGAAAGATTGTTTTATTTATGAATAATAGGAGATAGCTTTTTGTATAGTAATGCTGTTACCACTGATATGATTAAACCTTTAAATATATTGAATGGTATAATAGCATATATTACTAAATCTTTGAGACTTGTTATTCTTTCGTTTACAACTGCACCCATTTGTATTATTGATTCAATCGGCATAAATCTTGAGTAGAAAGGTAGTAAAAGGAAATAGTTCATTATACCTCCCGCTGCAGCCATAACCAGGATTCCTATTGTCATTGCTTTAATAGCATTTTGTTTTGTCTTTTTCTTTTTATATATATATCCTGCAGTTCCAACTAATGCTATACCAACTATAAAATTTGCTAATTCTCCAACGGGAGAGCCTATATTCCACTTGAAGATTAAGTGCAAAATATTTTTAATAAATTCAATTACTACTCCTGCTAAAGGTCCTA
>CAYMUD010000006.1:0-32536 GCA_964393495.1 uncultured Clostridia bacterium
TAAAATATATTAATTACTTAGTTTCTTTATGAACAGTATGTTTTTTACAATATCTACAGTATTTTTTTAATTCAATTCTTCCTGTGTCAGTTTTTTTGTTTTTAGTAGTGTCGTAATTTCTTTGTTTACATTCAGTACAAGCCAGTTTTACGTTAACTCTCATCTATTACACCTCCAAAAAATACATCTATATGAACATTAAGCTCGTTTTCTTAGTTACCTTATATAAATTATCACAAATTAAAATACCTGTCAATAAAAAGAATTTTATTATTTAAAATAATCGAGTTATTTATTATAAAAAAGCTCAGGAATCCCTGAGCTTTTAACATTTATTGAAAATTACTCAATGACTTGTGCAACAACACCTGCTCCTACCGTTCTTCCACCTTCTCTTATAGCAAATCTTAATCCTTCTTCCATTGCTATAGGTGTAATCAGTTCTACTGTAAATGTTGCATTGTCTCCAGGCATACACATTTCTACGCCTTCTTCTAATGCTACTGATCCTGTTACGTCTGTCGTTCTAAAGAAAAATTGTGGTCTGTATCCGTCAAAGAATGGTGTGTGTCTTCCACCTTCTTCTTTTGTAAGTACGTATACTTCGCCTTTGAATTTTGTATGAGGTGTTATTGAACCCGGCTTTGCTAATACTTGTCCTCTTTCAATATCATCTCTTTGTACTCCTCTTAGTAGTGCTCCTATGTTGTCTCCTGCTTGTGCGTCGTCTAGCATTTTTCTAAACATTTCTACACCTGTACATACTGTTTCTTTTGGTGCTTCTTGTAGTCCTACTATTTCTACTTTGTCCTGTACTTTTAGTACTCCTCTTTCAATTCTTCCTGTTGCTACTGTTCCTCTTCCTGTTATACTAAATACATCTTCTACTGGCATTAGGAAAGGCTTGTCTGTATCTCTTTCTGGTGCTGGTATCTCTTCGTCTACTGCTTCCATAAGTTCTAGTATTTTGTCTGCCCATTCACTATCTGGATCTTCTAGAGCCTTTAGTGCTGATCCTACTATTATCTTTATGTTGTCTCCATCAAATTCGTATTCTGTTAGTAAATCTCTTAGTTCCATATCTACTAATTCTATTAGTTCTTCGTCATCTACCATATCTGCTTTGTTTAAGAATACTACTATGTTTGGTACTCCTACCTGTCTTGATAGTAAAATATGTTCTCTTGTTTGCGGCATTGGTCCGTCTGCTGCTGATACTACTAGTATAGCTCCGTCCATCTGCGCTGCTCCTGTTATCATATTCTTTACATAGTCAGCATGTCCTGGACAGTCTACATGAGCGTAGTGTCTGTTTGCTGTCTCGTATTCTACGTGGGCTGTTGATATTGTGATTCCTCTTTCTCTTTCTTCCGGTGCTTTATCTATGTTTTCAAATGCTACTGATTCTCCTGTACCAAACTTCCTGTTTAATACTCTTGTTATCGCTGCTGTTAGTGTTGTCTTTCCGTGGTCTACGTGTCCTATTGTTCCTATGTTTACATGCGGCTTGTTTCTTTCAAATTTTTGCTTTGCCATCTCTTTATTCCTCCTTAGGTTTTTATTTATTTTAAAAATTCTTTTTTAATTGATTCAGGTATTTTTTCATAATGGTCAAACTGCATTGAATAGTTGGCTCTACCTTGAGTATTTGATCTTAAGTCTGTCGCATATCCAAACATTTCACCTAACGGAACATATGAATTTACGACTTTTATACCATTTTTATCTTCAAATCCTTCTATTCTTCCTCTTCTTGAGTTTATATCACCCATAACGTCTCCAAGATATTCATCTGGAGTTAATACCTCAACCTTCATATAAGGTTCTAGTATAGCTGGTTTAGCTTTCAAAGACGCTTCTTTGTATGCCATAGCTCCAGCTATTTTAAATGCCATTTCACTTGAGTCTACTTCATGATACGAACCATCGTATAGTGTAACTTTGAAGTCTATACAAGGATATCCTGCAAGAACTCCATTGTCTGAAGCCTCTTTAATTCCTTCTTCAACCTTTGGTATATATTCTCTTGGAATTGCTCCACCAGTAACTTTGTTCTCAAATACAAAACCATCACCTGGTTCAAGAGGTTCCATTATAATTTTAACATGTCCATACTGTCCTCTACCACCGGACTGTTTAGCATATTTAACGTCTACGTCTGCTGTTGAAGTTATTGTCTCTTTGTATGAAACCTGTGGTCTTCCTACATTAGCTTCAACTTTGAACTCTCTGAGTAGTCTGTCAACTATAATTTCAAGGTGAAGTTCACCCATTCCTGCTATTATAGTTTGTCCTGTTTCTTCATTTGTATATGTTCTAAATGTAGGGTCCTCTTCTGCTAATTTTTGCAATCCTACAATCATTTTTTCCTGTCCTGCTTTAGTTTTAGGTTCGATAGCAACTTCTATAACTGGTTCTGGAAATACCATCGATTCTAATATTATAGGTTCATCTATATCACATATAGTATCACCTGTTGTAGTTTGTTTAAAACCGACTACTGCTGCTATATCTCCTGAATATACTTCATCTCTGTCTTCTCTCGAGTTAGCATGCATTTGAAGTATTCTTCCTACTCTCTCTCTTTTGTTTTTCGTGGAATTCAAAACATAACTTCCAGATTCAATTACTCCAGAATAAACTCTAAAGAAAGTTAACTTACCAACATATGGGTCTGACATTACTTTAAAGGCTAATGCAGAAAAAGGTTCTTCATCCGAAGATTTTCTAAGCATTTCTTTCTCCCCATCCATTGACAATCCCTTAATAGCAGCTACATCTGTAGGTGCAGGCATATAATCTACTATAGCATCTAGTAAGAGTTGTACTCCTTTGTTTTTATATGCCGATCCACATAAAACTGGTATTATATCAACTGATAGAGTTGCTTTTCTTATTGCTGTTTTTAATTCTTCAGTTTTTATAGTTTCTCCTTCTAGAAATTTTTCAAGTAACTTATCATTGTGATCAGCTACTGATTCTAAAAGTTTCTCTCTATATTCCTCTGCTTTTTCTCTGTATTCATCTGGTATGTCTGTTATTTCTATATCTTGTCCTAATTCATCTTTGTATATCCTAGCGTTCATTTCTACTAAATCTATAATTCCAGTAAAATCATCGCTCGCTCCAATTGGTATCTGAATAGGAACTACATTTGCCTTCAACCTTTCAACCATTGTATTAACTGAGTAATAAAAATTTGCTCCAGTCTTGTCCATTTTATTTACAAAACATATTCTCGGTACATTGTATTTGTCAGCCTGTCTCCATACTGTCTCTGATTGAGGTTCAACTCCATTTTTTGCATCAAATATAGCTACCGAACCATCTAATACTCTTAGAGATCTTTCTACTTCAACTGTGAAATCAACGTGTCCTGGTGTATCTATTATATTTATTCTATTACTTTTCCAATAACAAGTGGTTGCAGCGGAAGTTATTGTTATTCCTCTTTCCTGCTCTTGTTCCATCCAGTCCATTTGAGATGCACCCTCATGTGTTTCACCTAGTTTATGAATTCTTCCTGTATAGTAAAGAATTCTTTCAGTGCATGTAGTTTTTCCTGCATCAATGTGGGCCATTATTCCAATATTCCTTGATTTTTCTAAAGGATATTCTCTCACAATTTTCCTCCTATCTGCTTTCGTTATTTATTACCACCTGAAAGTAGCAAATGCTTTATTCGCTTCTGCCATTTTGTGAGTATCTTCTTTTTTCTTAACACTTGATCCAGCATTATTTGATGCATCTAAGATTTCTTTTGCTAGTCTTTCGCTCATTTTATTTTCTCCTCTAGCTCTTGAATATTTTACTAACCATCTTAGTCCAAGTGTTTGTCTTCTTTCAGGTCTTACTTCTATAGGTACTTGATAAGTTGCTCCACCAACTCTTCTTGCTTTAACTTCTAATACGGGCATTATGTTGTTTAATGCTTTGAAGAAAACTTCTTTTGGATCTTCTTCAGTTTTTTCTTCTATCATGTCAAAAGCTTTATAAACAATCTTTTGTGAAACACCTCTTTTTCCATCAAGCATTACCATATTTATTAGTTTTGTTACTACTTTATCCTTGTAAATAGGATCTTCCATTACTTCTCTTTTAGGTGCTTGTCCTTTTCTTGGCACTACGCTTCCCTCCTTAACAATTAAATTTAGATCACTGGTACTCGACAAACTTTATGTTTGCCGCTGTGCACATAATGCATCTATATTTATGAAGGCTTCCATACAGCTTCCATAATCTGCATAGTGTGCCGATTATTTTCTAGATTATTTTGGTCTTTTAGCTCCATACTTAGATCTTGATTGCTTTCTGTCTTCTACTCCTGCTGTATCAAGTGTACCTCTTACAACATGGTATCTAACTCCTGGCAAGTCTTTTACTCTACCACCTCTTATTAAAACAACACTATGTTCTTGTAAATTGTGTCCAATTCCCGGTATGTATGCTGTCACTTCTGTTTGATTTGTCAATCTAACTCTTGCTATTTTTCTTAGTGCTGAATTCGGCTTCTTTGGTGTTACTGTCTTAACCGCTGTACATACTCCTCTCTTTTGGGGAGAATTAGTAGTAGTTCTTTTTTTCTTAAGGTTGTTAAATCCATAGTTAAGAGCAGGAGAATCTGATTTTTTAGTTGACTTCTTTCTACCGTTTTTTACTAATTGGTTGATTGTTGGCATTTTTTCACCTCCTTATTCTTTATATTTTATTTCAGCGTTGCAGCTACTGCTGCTTTAACGTCAATCCCAAACATTTTTCCTAAATTTTCCATCGTATCTACATATACTATTTCTATTTTTTTTTCATTACTAATTTCTATTATGTCCTTTACTACTTGTTTGTCTGCATTTTCGGCTATATAAACCGAACTTGCTCTATCTTTTATTAATGCTCTTTGGGTCTGTTTTTTTCCGATTATATTTTTATTTTTATTAACTTTCACTTATTCACCTCTTAAACATCACAAAGATTATATGCTTTTTGCAAGCATATAATCCTTTGTATTGTTCAATGATTTAGACACTCGATAATTTTACCACTAACATATTCATATGTCAACAGATAATTACTTTTCCTCTTCTTTGAATTTCTCCTTGAGTTTTTCAAGTTCCTTTTCTGGTATTTCTTTTCTTATCATTACTTTTTCATATTTCTTAAGGCCTGTACCTGCAGGAATCAATTTACCTATAATTACATTTTCTTTAAGTCCTTTCAAATAGTCTGTTTTCCCTTTAATTGCTGCATCTGTTAGAACTCTAGTTGTTTCCTGAAATGAAGCTGATGATAAAAAAGATTCAGTAGCCAAGGAAGCTTTTGTAATACCTAATAAAACTCTATCTCCCTTAGAAGGTTCTTCACCATTTTTTTCAGCTTCTTCATTTACTTTATTGAATTCATCATAGGCTACTAATGTCCCTGGTAATAATTCCGTATCGCCTGGGCCTTTTATTTTAACTTTACTTAGCATCTGTCTTATTACCACAGCTATATGCTTATCATTTATATCAACACCCTGCATTTTATAAACTTTTTGTACTTCTTTTAGAATATAAAGCTGCAAAGCTTGAATTCCTTTAATCTTGAAAATATCATGTGGATTAATAGATCCTAGTGTTATTCTATCACCTTTATCTATGATTTGTCCATCTTCAGCCATTATTACTGCTCCATATGGAATAGTATAGGTTTTACTTTTTTTGTCCTCTTGGTCAGTTACTATTACTTCTCTTTTCTTAGCCGTTTCTTTAACTTTTACTTTACCAGCTATTTCTGAAATTATAGCCTGCCCCTTTGGTTTTCTAGCTTCAAATAATTCTTCAACCCTTGGTAGACCTTGAGTAATATCAGCTGCTGCAGCTATACCTCCAGTATGGAAGGTTCTCATTGTAAGTTGAGTACCAGGTTCACCGATTGATTGAGCAGCGATAAATCCTATTGCTTCACCAACATTTACTAATTTACCTGTAGCTAAATTTCTTCCATAACACTTGGTACATACACCGTTTTCTGTATCACATGTAAGTACGGATCTTATTTTAACCTTTTTAATTTCACATTTAATTATTTTATCAGCATCATCTTCTAAAATCATTTCATCTTTATTAACAATTATTTCATCAGTTTCAGGATTAAGTATATCTTCGAAAGCATATCTTCCTACAATTCTATCGTAAAGATTTTCTATTTCTTCTTTTCCGTTCTCTATAAATGCCTCTACTTCAAGTCCTTCTTTTGCTCCACAATCTTCTTCTTTTACGATTACATCTTGACTAACATCTGCTAATCTTCTAGTCAAATATCCTGAATCTGCTGTTCTAAGAGCGGTGTCTGCTAATCCTTTTCTTGCTCCTGTAGATGAAATAAAGAATTCCAACACACTAAGTCCTTCTCTAAAATTTGATTTAACTGGTATTTCTACAGTATGCCCTACGGCATTCGCCATAAGACCTCTCATCCCAGCAAGTTGTTTTATCTGGTTACGACTTCCTCTAGCTCCAGATTTCGACATTATATACAGATTATTTAACTCGTCTAAATTATCCATAAGCTCTTCAGTTAATTTTTCTGTAGTTTTATGCCATATTTTTATTACATTCTCGTATCTTTCTTCATCAGTTAAGATTCCTCTTCTATACTTTCTCTCATACTCAAGAACCCTTTTTTCAGCATCTTTTATCATCTCTACCTTAGCTTCAGGTACATCTATGTCTGATACACCTATTGTCATAGCTCCAATAGTGGAATAATGGAAACCCATTTCTTTGATTTTGTCTAATACTTGTGCTGTTTTTGTATTTCCATGTTTTCTAAACACTTTATCTACTATATCACTAAGGTCTTTTTTTGCTACTAATTTATCTATTTCTAATGAATACTGGTCATTACTTCTGTCCACATATCCTAAGTCCTGAGGAATATTTTCATTAAATATAAATCTACCTACTGTACTTTCAACTAACTTGCCTCTATCGGTTTTGCTTTTTTTCATCATTACCTTGACTTTTGCATGTAGGTTGACCTGTTTGTCAGAATAAGCCATTACTAACTCATCATAACTCGAGAATACTCTACCCTCTCCTTTTGAACCTTTTACCTCTAATGTTAAATAATAACTTCCCAGAACCATGTCCTGTGTTGGAGTGGTTATAGGTTTTCCATCCTTAGGAGCGAGTATATTGTTAATTGACAGAATCAAGAATCTTGATTCTGCTTGTGCCTCTTCTGATAAAGGAAGATGCACAGCCATTTGGTCCCCATCAAAGTCAGCATTATAAGCGGTACATACTAAAGGATGAAGCTTAATAGCCTTTCCTTCAACTAGAACAGGTTCAAAAGATTGTATTCCAAGTCTGTGAAGTGTAGGAGCTCTATTAAGCATAACTGTATGGCCCTTAATTACTTCATCTAGAACATCCCAAACTTCTGAGTCTATTCTTTCTACTTTTTTCTTTGCACTTTTTATATTATGGGCTAAATCGTCTTTTACTAATTTTTTCATTACGAAAGGCTTGAATAATTCCAGTGCCATCTTTTTAGGCAAACCACATTGATAAAATTTAAGTTCAGGCCCAACAACTATAACAGAACGCCCAGAGTAATCAACTCTTTTACCTAGTAAGTTTTGTCTAAATCTACCCTGCTTACCTTTAAGCATATCTGATAGTGATTTCAAAGGTCTATTACCAGGTCCGGTAACAGGTCTTCCTCTTCTTCCGTTATCAATTAATGCATCAACAGATTCCTGTAACATTCTTTTTTCATTCCTTATTATTATGTCAGGTGCTCCTAAGTCTAAAAGTCTACTTAATCTGTTGTTTCTATTAATAACTCTTCTATATAAATCATTTAGATCAGATGTTGCAAATCTTCCACCATCAAGCTGAACCATAGGTCTTAACTCCGGTGGAATAACAGGTACTGCATCTAGAATCATCCATTCAGGCTTATTTCCAGACTTATTAAAGGCTTCAAGAACTTCTAATCTTCTTGTTATTCTTATTTTCTTTTGACCTTTACTATTTTTAAGATTTCCTCTTAATTCTTTAATTTCTTTTTCTAAATCTATTTTGCTTAATACTTTTTTAACAGCTTCGGCTCCCATTCCTGCCTGGAATGAATCGCCGTATACGTCTTTATATTCTATATATTCTAGTTCTGTAAGTATCTGCTTGTCTGATAAAGGTGTGTCTCCGCTTTCAGTTACAATAAACTGAGCAAAATAAAGTACTTTTTCTAAAGATCTTGGAGACATATCAAGAAGCAATCCCATTCTTGACGGTATACCCTTAAAGTACCAGATATGAGATACTGGTGCCGCTAGGTCTATGTGTCCCATTCTCTCTCTTCTAACAGCTGCTTTAGTTACTTCAACACCACATCTATCACATACTACGCCTTTGTATCTAATTCTCTTATATTTCCCACAATGACATTCCCAATCCTTTGTAGGACCGAAAATCTTTTCACAGAACAAACCCTCTTTTTCTGGTTTAAGTGTTCTATAGTTTATAGTTTCAGGTTTCTTTACTTCTCCATAAGACCAGCTCATTATACTTTCAGGTGATGCTAGACTTATTCTAATTGCTTCAAAGTTGTTAAATTCCATAAAGGGGCCAACTCCCTTCCTAAATTAGTTTTTATCTAAATCCTCTATTTCCATTCCGGTTGTTTCTTCTTCTATAAATCTTTCTTCACCAATCACTTCTTTGATGTCTTCTATTTCTTCTATTTCTTCGTTCTCCTCTTTTTCCTCAGGAGAAATAATAGTTATATCTAAAGCTAAACTCTGTAATTCTTTAACTAATACTTTAAAGGATTCTGGTATTCCAGGTTGTGGTATATTTTCTCCTTTTACAATCGCTTCATAAGTTTTAACTCTACCAGTTACGTCATCTGATTTTACTGTAAGCATTTCCTGAAGTGTATGTGCAGCTCCGTATGCTTCAAGAGCCCAAACTTCCATTTCTCCAAATCTCTGTCCACCAAATTGTGCTTTACCTCCAAGAGGCTGTTGTGTAACAAGAGAATAAGGTCCTGTTGATCTTGCGTGAATTTTTGAATCAACAAGGTGATGAAGTTTTAGTATATACATATATCCTACAGTTATAGGTGCGTCAAAAGACTCTCCTGTTCTTCCATCTCTTAAATCAATTTTTCCTGTTGAAGGATATCCTGCCATCTCTAAAGCTTCGAAAACTTCGTTTTCTGTAGCTCCGTCAAACACAGGTGTTGCTACATTCCATCCTAATTTTTTTGCCGCCAATCCTAGATGAACCTCAAGTACCTGTCCTATATTCATACGAGATGGTACTCCTAGTGGATTAAGAACAATTTCAAGAGGTGTGCCATCTGGTAAGAAAGGCATATCTTCTTCAGGGAGTACTCGAGAAATAACACCTTTGTTTCCATGACGACCACAAAGCTTGTCTCCTACATTTATTTTTCTTTTAGTAGCTATATATACTCTTACTAATTTATTTACTCCTGGATTTAATTCGTCTCCATTCTCTCTTGTAAATACTTTTACATCTACAATTATTCCACTTTGACCGTGAGGTACTTTAAGTGATGTATCTCTTACTTCTCTAGCCTTTTCACCAAAAATCGCTCTCAGAAGTCTTTCTTCAGCAGTTAACTCAGTTTCTCCTTTGGGAGTAACCTTTCCTACTAAAATATCTCCTGGTTCAACTTCAGCTCCAATTCTTATAATTCCTCTTTCATCTAAATCCTTAAGAGAATCTTCTCCAACATTTGGTATATCTCTTGTAATTTCTTCTGGTCCTAATTTAGTATCTCTAGCTTCTGATTCATACTCTTCTATATGAAGAGATGTTAAGCTATCATCTTTTACAAGATTTTCATTGATTAAAATAGCATCCTCAAAGTTATAGCCTTCCCAAGTCATAAAACCTACCAATAGATTTTTACCTAGTGCTATTTCACCTTGTGATGTTGAAGCTCCATCAGCAATGATCTCGCCTTTTTTTACTTGATCACCCTTTTTTACTAAAGGTTTCTGATTTAAACATGTTCCTTGATTGGATCTTTTAAATTTAATTAATGAATATTTATCTAATGTTCCATTATCATCTCTTTTTATTATAATATCAGATGATTGTACTGATACAACTTTACCGTCGTTTTTACTAACAACAACAACCCCAGAATCTTTAGCTGCTTTGTGTTCCATTCCTGTACCTATTATAGGTGCATCTGTTATCATTAATGGAACTGCCTGCCTCTGCATATTTGCTCCCATTAGAGCTCTATTTGCATCATCGTTTTCTAAGAAGGGTATCATTGATGTACCTACAGATATAAGTTGTTTTGGAGAAACATCCATATAATCTACATTGTCTCTACTTACAATTTCTGGTGCTCCCTTTGCTCCCCTAACAACAACTCTTTTATTTTTAAATTTACCATCTTCTCCGATAGGTTCATTTGCCTGAGCTATAATTTGTTCATCTTCTATATCAGCAGTAATATAATTAATATTAGTAGTAACTTCTCCAGTTTCTTTATTTACCTTTCTATAAGGTGACTCTAAGAATCCGTATTCATTGATTCTTGCATATGTTGCCAAAGAAGTTATCAGTCCTATGTTTGGTCCCTCTGGTGTTTCAATAGGACACATCCTTCCATAATGAGTCTGGTGAACGTCTCTTACCTCAAATCCTGCTCTATCTCTGCTCAAACCTCCTGGTCCTAATGCAGACATTCTTCTTTTATGAGTCAATTCCGCAAGTGGATTAGTTTGATCCATAAATTGTGAAAGTTGACTACTACCAAAGAATTCTTTGATTGCTGCTGCTACAGGTCTTATATTCATTAGCACCTGCGGTGTTACAACTTCAACGTCTTGGATAGTCATTCTTTCTCTAATAACTCTTTCCATTCTGGAAAGACCTACTCTTACTTGATTCTGAAGTAATTCACCTACGGCTCTAATTCTTCTGTTTCCTAAGTGGTCTATATCATCTACTTCACCCACACCTTTAAATAAGCAAAATTCATAGCTTATAGATGCTAATATATCATCAGCAATTATATGTTTAGGTGTAAGTCTTCTAATATTTTTTTCTATTTCATCTTCCAATTTTTCATTGCTAATTTCAAAAGTTTCTTCATCAGTTGCAGTTTCTAATAGTTCTTTTAATACAGGATAATATACCTTTTCTTTCAAACCAAGTTTTTCATAATCTATTCCCTTGTATACCAATTCAGGATACACAAATTTATTACTATAAACTTTAACAATTTCTTTATCCTTACTATATACTTCAATATGAAAAACTCCTGCTGCTTCAATCTGAAAAGCTTTTTCTCTAGTTATTACTTCACCTTCAGAAATTATTAATTCTCCAGTGTTTTTATTTACAATCGTATTAACTGATTCTTTTCCGATTCCTCGATTTTCTATACTAAGTTTTTTATTGAATTTATATCTTCCTACTCTTGCTAAGTCATATCTTTTATGATCAAAGAAAAGATTATTAATTAGTGATGTCGCACTATCTAAGGTAGGTGGTTCTCCTGGTCTAAGTTTTTTATAGATTTCTATTAAAGCTTCATCTTTGTTTTTGGTTCCATCTTTTTCTAGCGTCTTTAATAACTGTTCTGATTCTCCTAACAATTCTATGATTTCTGCATCTGTTTCACAGCCCATAGCTCTTAAAAGAATAGTGATAGGAATTTTTCTAGTTCTATCTATTCTAACATTAACCAAACTATTAGAACGGGTTTCATATTCAAGCCACGCACCTCTATTAGGTATTACTGTAGCTGAAAAAAGTTCTTTACCAGTCTTGTCACGTTCTACATCGTAATACACACTTGGTGATCTAACTAATTGACTTACTATGACACGTTCTGCACCATTTATTATGAATGTACCTCTCTCAGTCATCTGAGGAAAGTCACCCATAAATACTTCCTGTTCCTTTATCTCTCCTGTTTCTTTGTTTATAAGCCTTACCTTTACTTTTAAAGGTAGAGCAAAAGTTGCGTCTCTCTCTTTACACTCCATTTGATCGTACTTTGGATCTCCATTTAATTTATAATCCACAAATTCTAATATCAAATTTCCAGTGTAATCCTCTATAGGAGATATGTCGTTAAAAACTTCTTTTAATCCTTCTCTAATAAACCATTCATATGAATTTTTTTGAACTTCAATTAAGTCCGGTAGTTCTAATACTTCGTCTATTCTCGAGTAGCTCATTCGCACTCGATTACCTATTTTCACAGGATGCAACATTTCTTCACCCCTTCGCATATTATTAAGTAAAAAAATTGCGTAGTTAATTTAGCATTACATACAATTTTTATGCCAACTTTTTATACCTACGCAATATAAGATAATATCATATTTGAATTTTATTGTCAATACCTTAAGCGATCATTTATAAAGCTTAAAAGAGCTTGTACAAGCTCTTTTAATTAAATTTCAAATTGCATTTAAAATTTTTCGTAAAAATTATTTAATTTCTACTGATCCGCCTACTTCTTCTATTTGTGATTTAATGTTCTCAGCTTCTTCTTTGCTTACTTTTTCTTTTACTGCTTTTGGAGCTTGATCTACTAGTGCTTTAGCGTCTTTAAGTCCTAATCCAGTAAGTTCTTTTACTGCTTTAATAACTTTAATTTTTCCGCTTCCTGCTCCTGTTAATACTACATCAAATTCAGTTTGCTCTTCTTCCTCTGCTGCACCTGCTGCTGCTGGAGCTGCTGCTGCCATTGGAGCTGCTGCACTTACACCAAATTCTTCTTCTAATTCTTTAACTAATTCTGATAATTCCAATACTGTTAACTCTTTTACTTCTTCAATTAATTTTGTTACTTTTTCACTTGCCATTTTATATAACCTCCGTTTTTTAGTTTTGCTCTTTTTGTTCTTTAATCGCATCTAATGCGTATACTAAGTTTCTAACATTACCCTGTAATACATTAACAAATCCAGTGATAGGTGAATTCAAGCTTCCAAGTACTTTTGCAATAAGTACTTCTCTTGATGGAATATTTGCTAATTCTTTTATCTGTTCTATTCCTATTACATTACCATCTACAATACCTGCTTTTATTTCTAACTTATCATTGTCTTTTGCAAATTCATCTGATACTCTTGCAGCGCCTACAGCATCTTCTATACTAAAAGCTACTCCATTTGGACCTGTAAGATTTTCGATGAAATCTTCATAACCAGCTTCCTTAAAAGCAAATCTCATCATTGTGTTTTTGTAAACTTTATAGTCTACTCCAGCTTCTCTGTACTTTTTTCTTAATTCGGAAACTTCAAAAACATCTAATCCTCTATAATCTACTAGTACAACTGACTTAGAGCTTTCGATTTTTTCTTTGATTTCCTGTACCACTTGTTTTTTTTGTTCTACAACTTTTTTGTTCATAGGTTTACTACACCTCCTTAAAGATGCTATATATAAAAAAGGTTTCTCACAGACATAGAGAAACCTTAATAGCTAAAGTTATTCGTCTACCTCGACTGGAAATTAAGCTTTCGCACCAGCTGTCTGCGGTTAATATTCAATTCTCTTCAAGAGTATATCAACTAATATTTCAATTGTCAATAACTTAATCTGTTAATTTTTGGCCGTTTATTTTTATACCAGGGCCCATTGTACTTGCAATAGTTATACTTCTCAAGTATCTACCTTTTGAAGCAGCTGGCCTTGCTTTTATTACTGCATCTAATAAAGTTTTAACATTTTCATATATTTTTTCACTTCCAAAAGATTTTTTTCCAACTGGAACGTGTATTATCGCTGTTTTATCAACTCTATACTCAACTTTACCTGCTTTGATATCCTCAACTGCATTTTTCACATCCATAGTTACAGTTCCGGATTTAGGGTTTGGCATTAATCCTTTTGGTCCAAGTACTCTACCTAATCTTCCTGCAATACTCATCATATCAGGAGTGGCAACTACTACATCAAAATCAAACCAATTTTCTTTTTGAATTTTTTCAGCATATTCTTGTCCACCAACATAATCAGCTCCGGCTTCTTCGGCTTCTGATGCCTTTTCACCTTTAGCAAAAACTAAAACCTTTTTAGTTTTTCCAGTACCATGTGGTAAAACGATAGCTCCTCTTACCTGTTGGTCTGCATGTCTCGGATCTACTCCAAGTCTTATATGCATCTCAATAGTTTCATCGAAATTTGCTTTTGCAGTTTCTTGAACTAAATCAATGGCTTCTTTTACATCGTATAATTTTTCTTTATCTACAGCTTTAGAGCTGTCTTGATATTTTTTACCTCTTTTTGGCATTTCTTACCTCCTTGTGGTTTTATCGGTTGTGGCCTCCCACATTTGTATATCTAATCTTTTACTACAATTCCCATACTTCTTGCTGTTCCAGCTACCATACTCATAGCTGCTTCGATGGTATTGGCATTTAAATCAGGCATTTTGATTTCTGCAATCTCTTTTACTTTGTCTTTAGAAATATTTGCAACTTTTTTCGCTTGTGGTTCACCTGATGCTGTTTCGATACCTACAGCTTTCTTTAGCAATACTGCTACTGGAGGGGTTTTAGTAATAAATGAAAATGATCTATCTTGATATACAGTCAAAACAACTGGTATTAACATACCTTCTTGGTCTTGAGTTTTTGCATTAAATTCTTTACAAAATCCCATGATATTTACACCATGAGGACCTAATGCTGTTCCTACAGGTGGAGCTGGTGTAGCTTTTCCTGCTGGTATTTGTAATTTGACTACTGCTATTACTTTTTTTCCCATATTTACACCTCCTATTATTATTGTGGTTTTTCGGTTTTACCCTCCCACTATATGGTATCAAATATATTAAAAAGTTTTATTAAACTTTTTCTACCTGATCAAAATCTAATTCTACCAAAGTTTCTCTTCCAAACATAGAAATATATGCTTTGATTTTATGCTTTTCATCATTTATATCATCTACAGAACCCATGAAATTTTCGAAGGGTCCATCAATTACTTTAACAGAATCACCTTTTTCTAAATCGATTTTAGGCCCTACTACCGCAACACCTAAAGATTTAACTTCTTTTTCTGACAAGGGTATTGGTTTAGTACCAGGTCCAACAAATCCAGTTACACCCCTTGTATTTCTTACCAAATACCAGGACTCATCAGTCATTATCATATGTATTATTACATATCCTGGAAATTTTTTCTTTTCTTTTACTGTTTTTTTACCATTTTTTGTCTCTATATATTCTTCTTTTGGTACTAGAACTTCAAAAACTATATCCTGCATACTTCGATTTTCAACAAGTTTTTCTATGTTAACTTTAACTTTATTTTCATGACCCGAATATGTATGCACAACATACCATTTTGCACCTTCTGATTTTTGTTTCATAACAACGGGCTTATGCCCTACCTCCTTTATACAAATATACCAAGGAGACCTTTAAACATAAAATCTAATCCCCAAATTAAAACAGTCATTATAGCAACTACTACTAATACTACAACAGTCATATTTGCTAGTTCTTTTTTGGTAGGCCAGCTTACTTTTTTAAGTTCTGATTTAGCACCTTTAAAAAAGCTTAATAACTTATTTTCTTTTTTTACTTCTTTAGTATTGCTTTTTTTAGTAGCCATTATTTCACATCCTTAAAATATATTAATTACTTAGTTTCTTTATGAACAGTATGTTTTTTACAATATCTACAGTATTTTTTTAATTCAATTCTTCCTGTGTCAGTTTTTTTGTTTTTAGTAGTGTCGTAATTTCTTTGTTTACATTCAGTACAAGCCAGTTTTACGTTAACTCTCATCTATTACACCTCCAAAAAATACATCTATATGAACATTAAGCTCGTTTTCTTAGTTACCTTATATAAATTATCACAAATTAAAATACCTGTCAATAAAAAGAATTTTATTATTTAAAATAATCGAGTTATTTATTATAAAAAAGCTCAGGAATCCCTGAGCTTTTAACATTTATTGAAAATTACTCAATGACTTGTGCAACAACACCTGCTCCTACCGTTCTTCCACCTTCTCTTATAGCAAATCTTAATCCTTCTTCCATTGCTATAGGTGTAATCAGTTCTACTGTAAATGTTGCATTGTCTCCAGGCATACACATTTCTACGCCTTCTTCTAATGCTACTGATCCTGTTACGTCTGTCGTTCTAAAGAAAAATTGTGGTCTGTATCCGTCAAAGAATGGTGTGTGTCTTCCACCTTCTTCTTTTGTAAGTACGTATACTTCGCCTTTGAATTTTGTATGAGGTGTTATTGAACCCGGCTTTGCTAATACTTGTCCTCTTTCAATATCATCTCTTTGTACTCCTCTTAGTAGTGCTCCTATGTTGTCTCCTGCTTGTGCGTCGTCTAGCATTTTTCTAAACATTTCTACACCTGTACATACTGTTTCTTTTGGTGCTTCTTGTAGTCCTACTATTTCTACTTTGTCCTGTACTTTTAGTACTCCTCTTTCAATTCTTCCTGTTGCTACTGTTCCTCTTCCTGTTATACTAAATACATCTTCTACTGGCATTAGGAAAGGCTTGTCTGTATCTCTTTCTGGTGCTGGTATCTCTTCGTCTACTGCTTCCATAAGTTCTAGTATTTTGTCTGCCCATTCACTATCTGGATCTTCTAGAGCCTTTAGTGCTGATCCTACTATTATCTTTATGTTGTCTCCATCAAATTCGTATTCTGTTAGTAAATCTCTTAGTTCCATATCTACTAATTCTATTAGTTCTTCGTCATCTACCATATCTGCTTTGTTTAAGAATACTACTATGTTTGGTACTCCTACCTGTCTTGATAGTAAAATATGTTCTCTTGTTTGCGGCATTGGTCCGTCTGCTGCTGATACTACTAGTATAGCTCCGTCCATCTGCGCTGCTCCTGTTATCATATTCTTTACATAGTCAGCATGTCCTGGACAGTCTACATGAGCGTAGTGTCTGTTTGCTGTCTCGTATTCTACGTGGGCTGTTGATATTGTGATTCCTCTTTCTCTTTCTTCCGGTGCTTTATCTATGTTTTCAAATGCTACTGATTCTCCTGTACCAAACTTCCTGTTTAATACTCTTGTTATCGCTGCTGTTAGTGTTGTCTTTCCGTGGTCTACGTGTCCTATTGTTCCTATGTTTACATGCGGCTTGTTTCTTTCAAATTTTTGCTTTGCCATCTCTTTATTCCTCCTTAGGTTTTTATTTATTTGGAGCCCATGACCGGATTTGAACCGGTGACCTCTTGCTTACCATGCAAGTACTCTACCTCCTGAGCTACATGGGCAATATTAATAACGGTATAATTTTACTATCTAGCAAATTCATTGTCAATAATAAATTAATCTCTTTTTTTTCTTAATTTATTCAATTTTTCTAAAGTGTCGCTATTTATATCTATAATTTTTATATAATCATCATTTTTAAGTTTTTGATTTTTTCTTCTTATTTCTGCCTTAGTGTTCTTTATCTCATGAAATAATTCTCTAGAAGATATTCTAATACCACCTCTTGAAAGTACAATTTGCTGAAGTGTGTTATCGGATGTAGCTACGGTTACTTTATGTTTTCTTCCTATCAAATCCAGTTTTCTTTCTATATATGTATCTGCAGTTTCCCTTTCTTTAGTATATACTACCTCTAAATTACTAAATTTTTCTCTCTTTCTTATGCTGTTTTTTACTTTATATGCATCAAATACTAAAATTATATCCATTTTCTTATATGCTTGATATTCCGATAGTATCTCTATTAACTTTTCTCTGGATTCTTGGATATTACCATCCTTAACATGCTTTTTAAGATTAGGCCAGGCATTTATAACGTTATAACCATCTATAAAAAGTATTTCTTTTAATCTAGGATTCATTTTCATTCCTCTTTTTCATTACTTCAAACATAAGTATAGATGCCGCATTTGATGCATTTAAAGAGTTGATTTTGCCTTTCATAGGTATTTCAAGTATTATATCACAATTTTCTTTAACTAACCTACTTATTCCCTTTCCTTCACTTCCTATTACTAAAGCTACAGGAGTTTCGAATTTTTCTTCATAATAGTATTTATCCCCATTCATATCTGTTCCATATATCCAGAATCCTTTTTCTTTTAAATCTTTAATAGTCGTATTTATATTTGTTACCTGTATTATATTTACGAATTCTAATGCTCCTGCTGAAGTCTTAGCTACAGTTTCATTTATTTGAGCACTTCTATGTTTTGGTATTAATACTCCGTGAACACCAGCGCATTCTGCACTCCTAATAATAGACCCTAAATTATTTACGTCTGTTATTTGGTCTAATATTACAAATAAAGGCTTCTCCCCTTTTTTTTCTGCTAATTTTATACTATCTTCTAAAGAGGAATATTCAAAATCTTTTGCTTCTACAGCAACTCCTTGATGAACTCTAGTTTCAGAAATTTTATCTATTTCATTATCTTTCACATATATCTTTTTGATATTGAACCTATCCGCTAGATTTTCAATTTCTTTTTTATCCTTATTTTTCAAATTTTTACTTATATATATTTTTACAGCCTTTTGAGCCTTTATTACTTCTTTTACCGGGTTTTTACCAGATATAATTCTCATTATTATTTCATTCCTTTTCTGTAGATAATATCATTTCAAATAGTTGAAAGATTCTTTCTTTATCTTTTTTTAGATATAAATAGCCTATCAAGGCTTCTAAACCAGTAGCATATTTATAATCCATAAAAGTTGTATTTTTAGGAGTAGTAGATTTGCTATTTCTACCTCTTCTCACAATATCCTTTTCTTCTTCATGTAAACTATCTTCTATTTTTCTTAAGTATTTTGCTTGATTTTCTGCTTTTACAAAATTAACAACTGATTTGTGCATTTTATTTATTGTTAATTCTTTATTCGTTATAATATATGTTCTTACCAATAATTCATATACCGCATCACCTATATAAGCTAATTGTATTGCTGATAGCATCCTAGTATCTATATTGTCACCTTTTCGTATCATATTCGCCCTTCTTTATTATATTTTTTTCCACTTCATTCCTTCTCGGGTATCTTCTACCTGTATCCCTTCTTCCTGTAAATCATCTCTAAGTTTATCGGCAAGACTGTAATCTTTATTTTTTCTTGCTTCTTTTCTTTTTTCTATTAGTTCTTTTATTTCTGGAGACAATTCATCATCCTCTTTATATAAAATACCTAACACATCTGATAACTCATTATATATTTCTAAAGTATATTCTACAGTTTCTTTTGAAGTGAACTCATTGAACTCTGTATTAATGAATTTTACCATATCAAACAAAGCTGAAACCCCGTCCGCTGTATTGATATCATCATCCATAGCTTCTTCAAATTGACTTTTAAAATTATTAATCTTGTCTGCTATATCTTTATCTATTTCTCCTGTTGAATTTTCATCAATCATATACTGTAATGATCTTTTACCGTTGTAAAGCCTTTCTAGGGAATTTTTCGCCTGCTCAATAGTTTCTCTACTATAGTTTATAGGTTTTCTATAGTGACCAGATAATATAAAGAATCTTATTACTTCTAAATCATAAAGTTCACTTACCTCTCTTACAGTAAAAAAATTATTTAGAGACTTACTCATTTTTTTATCATCAATATTTAGCATTCCGTTATGGAGCCAAAATCTGGCAAAAGTTTTTCCAGTTAAGCTTTCGCTTTGAGCTATTTCATTTTCGTGATGTGGAAATTGAAGATCTTCTCCTCCGGCATGAATATCTATGGTATCTCCTAGATACTTACGAGACATTACAGAACATTCTATGTGCCATCCAGGTCTTCCTTTACCCCAAGGACTGCTCCAAGATGGTTCTCCCGGCTTTTCTTTTTTCCATAGGGCAAAATCACCTGAGCTCTTTTTTTCTTTGCTTACCCCCACCCTGGCGCCGGATATTAGGTCGTCTAGATTCTTATTGGATAATTTCCCATAGCTTTTATCTTTTGATATGTCAAAATATACATTCCCATCAACGTTATAAGCAAAACCCTTCTCTTCTAATTCTTTGATGAATTTAATAATATCACTTATATTATCTGTAGCTTTTGGATGTATAGTTTTTTCTTCATAAACATTTAATCCCTTAGAATCCTTCAAAAATTCTTCTATATATCTGTTTGCAATTTTTTCAATAGTAGTATTCTGCTCTTGTGCTTTTTTTATCATTTTATCATCTATATCTGTAAAGTTAACTACGTATTTAACTTCATAGCCTTTATAAAGAAAATATCTTCTTAAAGTGTCAAATATAACCATAGGCCTTGCATTTCCTACGTGTATATAATTGTAAACCGTCGGTCCACAAACATACATTTTAACTATGTTATCATCTAAAGGCTTAAATTCTTCCTTTTTTCTTGTTAAGGAATTATAAAGTTTCATGTCTTCACTTCCTTTATTTAGTATATTTATTTAAGGTATAATTCAACCTTTTTATTAAATTTTCTTTTCCTAATAATATAAATGTTTTTCCCATATCTGGTCCGTGAAGCTGACCAGTTACAGCTCCCCTTAAAGGCATATATAAATTTTTACCCTTTGCTCCTGTTTTCTTTTGAAGCTTTTTAAAAATTGTTTTAGTAAAATCTTCATCTATCTCTTCAGTCTTTTCAATTTCATTTATAAATGCTTTTATAAGATCCTGAACTCCATCTTTCTTCAATGTAACTACTGATTCTTCTTCTGCTTCTACTTCAGATCCCATAAACATTTTAATATGTCCAGTGATTTCTGACAATTTATTTATTTTCTCTTTTACTAAATCAATTACCTGAATTAACCAATCCTTTTTTGAATCGTATTCTTCTTCTGTGAAGATTCCTTCTCTTAATACGAAAGGCTTTATGAGCTCATATAGTTCTTTGTTATCGTATTTTTTTATATACTGTGAATTAACCCAATTTAACTTTTCTATATCAAAGACTCCTCCGGTTTTAGATACATTTTGGAAGGAAAACTCTTCAATAAGATCTTCCATTGAAAAAATTTCATTATTTCCTTTTGGACTCCAACCTACTAAGGCTAGATAATTTACTAGAGCCTGAGGTAAATAACCACTATCTTTAAAGTCTGAGACAGACACATCTCCCTGCCTTTTACTCAATTTCTTTTTATCTTTGTTTAATACTGTTGGCAGGTGTACAAAATTTGGTACTTCCCATCCAAAGAAATTATATAATATCACCTGTTTTGGAGTTGAAGTTAACCATTCCTCTCCTCTAATTATGTGACTTATCTTCATTAAGTAATCATCTACAACTACTGCAAAATGATAAGTAGGAAATCCATCTGATTTAATTAAAACTTGATCGTCGATTTCCTTTGAATTAATAGATATAGTTCCTCTTATTAAGTCCTTAAATTTAACATCTTCATTTTCAGGTATTTTTAGTCTAATTACATATTCTTTACCTTCTTTGAGTTTCTTATCGATTTCTTCTTGAGATAAATTTCTACAGTGTTTATCATACATTGGAGTTTGACCATTTCTTTTTTGTTCTTCTCTTACTTTATCGAGTCTTTCTTTTGAGCAAAAGCATCTGTAAGCTAAACCTTTTTCTAATAATATCTCGATATATTTTTTATATAAATCCAATCTTTCAGACTGAATATATGGTCCATATTCTCCCTTTTGGACTATATTTCCATTTTCTATAAAAACACCTTCATCGTGTTTTATTCCAGCCCATTCTAAAGATTTAATTAAATTTTCCAAAGCTCCTTCTACAAATCTTGACCTGTCTGTATCTTCTATCCTTAGTATATATTTTCCTTTTTTCCCTTTAGCATATAAATAATCATATAGCGCAGTCCTTAAACTTCCTATATGAACATATCCTGTTGGACTTGGTGCAAATCTTACTCTAGTATCCATTTTATCCTCCTGTAATTATAATCATTTCATTATATAATAGCTTTTATAATCTATCAAGGAAGTATAGTTAACTAATTAAAATAAGTTGTAATAAAGCCGACTTATTTTAATTTATAATATATGATATAATTTGTACAAGGAGATGAAATAATGAAGAATTACAAGTATTTATATGGTCCTGTTCCGTCTAGAAGGATGGGTTTGTCTTTAGGAATTAGCCCTATTCCTAAAAAAAACTGTAACTATTCCTGTATATACTGCCAATTGGGTCGAACTGATAAAATGAATTCTGAAAGAAAAGATTTTTTCCCATTGGAAGATATTAAAGCAGAGTTTCTTTATTATATTAAAAGAAACAGTAATTATGATGTAGTAACTCTTGTAGGAGAAGGCGAGCCTACTTTATATAAGTCTCTAGGTAAATTGATTTCTTTTTTAAAGGAAAACACGGATAAACCTGTTGCTTTAATAACTAACGGTGCTTTACTAAAAGAAAAATCCATTTGGAAAGAACTTCTACCTTTAGATATAATACTACCTTCACTGGATGCTTCAAATGAAAATGAATTCAAGAATATTAATAGACCTCATCCATCAATAAAATACAAAGAAGTTATTAAAGGTTTGATTGATTTTTCAGATATTTTTCAAGGAGAACTATGGTTAGAAACAATGTTTGTTAAGAATTATAATGATAACAATGAAAGTGTCGAAAGGCTTAAATCAATTTTATCCAAAGTATCCTATGATAGATTGTTTTTAAATACGCCTGTAAGACCTCCAGCAGAAAAGTATGCAAAAGAGCCAGAGGAAGATTTTTTGAATTTCGCTGTAAAATCTTTAAAAGCTACTCCCATAAACTTATTGGTGTCCGAAGGGTTCAATAGTATTGAAAGTAACCATTATGATTCAATATTAACTATAATCAAAAGACACCCAATGAACCAATATGAAATAAAAAGTTTTTTAGAAAATCGTAATTGTGATAACTACCAAGAAGTATTTGAAAAACTTAATAATAGTGAAGATATAGAGAAAATTTTTTATAAAGGATATAATACATTCAGAATAAAATAAAAAAAATTGAGGTGCCTATGAAAAAACAATTAATTATCATTCTTGTGCTTTTATTTATTTTTCAGCTTAATATTTTTGCATTAGATAATGGAAGAGTAAACATTGAAAATATAAATATAAATTCTGAACCAAATTATTCTTCCACTCCACTAGAACTACTTAAGAAAAACGATTATGTTACTATATTGGATGAAAGTAATGATTTTTACAAAATCAAAGTACCTTCTGGAAGAATAGGTTGGATTGATAGCTTTTTTATTAATACTAACCCTGTAAAATATTTCTTAAATACCTGTGGAACTAATGCTAATCTTCGTCTGTCACCGACTACTAGTTCAAAAACTATCGGTCAAGTTAAAGATGGAGAAAAAATTAAATATATCGATACTTTCCACAGTTGGTATATTGTAGAATACGAAGGTATGAAGGCTTTTGTTGCAAGTTGGTTGGGCGATATAATCTCTGATGGAAGTCACAGTGTGAATTTTATAGATGAAGTTATAAATATTAGAAATTCACCTTCTTTAAGCGGTGAGGTTATAAGTCAAGGTTATAAGTATCAAAATTATCAATATTACGGAGAAGAGTCCGGATGGTTTAAACTTGGATTAGATAATGACAAATATGGTTATGCTGCAGGATGGCTAATGTCTTTAGATAACAATTTTTATATAAATAACATTCTTTCATTTAAAGAAACTACCGATAATTTAAGACTCCGCTCAGGACCATCTTTGAAAGATCACATAATTACTGTAATGCCTAAAGGAACCCAGGTTAGAATTATTTCCAAAACTAACAATTGGTATAAACTTGTAACTTGGAATGGATATGTAGGTTATTCTCACCAGGATTATTTAAAAGAAAATCTTCCTCTTCAAGGTAAGAAAATAGTTTTAAACCCTGGACACGGCGGTAGAGATCCGGGAGCAATAAGTTCTAATGGAAAATATGAAAAAAATGTCAATCTCAATGTTAGCTTAAAGCTTAGTAATATACTAAAAAAGCTAGGGGCAGAAGTAATTATGACAAGAGAAAATGATATATATATAAATAGAACAGATCGTGCAGCAGTTGCTGATGAGGTAAATGCAGACATTATGTTTAGTATCCATCACAATTCGTTAAATAATTCAAATTACTACGGTATGAGTACTTATTATGATACAAAAAATAATAAAAACGGTAGTAAAAGCAGCCAATTAGCTGAGTCTATTTATGATAGTGTTGTAGGAATAAACAGTATATATAGGGACGGTATTTATGATAGGAATTTTGAAGTACTAAGATCAACTAATGTTCCTTCTGCATTGATAGAAATAGGTTTTATGTCTAATGATTGGGAAGAAGAAAACATTCATAATTATTCTTTTCAGTATGAAGTAAGCCGTCAAATAGCCTTTGGAATAATTGACTATTTTAAGTCAAACTAATATAATCTCAAGCGTTCTAAAAGAACGCTTGAGATTATATTACTCTACTATTTCTATATTATCTAATTGATTTCTTAAGGACTTTTTTGCATTTTCTATATATTCTTTTCTCAACTTTTCCTGCTCTTTTTTCTCTTTTTCAGACAATCCTTCACCTTTAGATTTTTTTGCTAAAACATTAATTCTTTTGATTTTTTCATTACTTAACAATATACCACCCCTATTTTTTAATATTTTTCAAACTATCCCTTTTTGTTAATGTAAAAGGAAGATTAATTTTATTTTCAACTTTTTCTTCGCTTTCAATTTCTTTAATTAAGTTTCTAATTGCAACTGCTCCTATGTCGTAATAAGGTTCACTTATAGTTGTCAAACTCGGTCTTATTATTTTACTCTCCTTATAGCCTCCATAACCAACTACAGATACATCTTCAGGAACTTTAATACCATTGTCTGACAATGCATTCATAATTCCATATGCTATTTCATCATTTGTACATATTATTGCTGAATAATCCATATCTTTGCTAGATATCTTTTCGCCAAATCTATATCCATCTCTATATTTTCTACCTTGCACTTCTAATATTTCATATTTATTTACATCATTATCCTTTATTGCATTTTTAAAGCCTTGTATCTTATCATTTTCATAAGTGCTTTTTTCCTTATAATCTGATACATATAAAAGATTTTTATGACCATTTTTTATTACATAATTAGTCATTTCAAACATTGCAGATTTCGAATCTATCTTTACATATTTTAAAGATTCGTCAATTATATCTCTTGTAAAAAAAATGGTTGGTTTATTCAATTCATTAAGTTTTTGAATTATTTCTTTATCGTATTTGTAACCTATTAATATGAGACCTTCAGCTTGCTTTCTATCTAATAATCCAAGATATTTTAACTGGGCTTCTTTATCATAATAACTGCTGCAAAGTAATATATCGAAATCGTACATCTTCCCTACCTCTTCAACACCTTTAACCATCTCTGCAACATATGAATTAGATAGGTCATTCACTATAACTCCTATTAAATAGGATCTTCTAGTAACTAAACTTCTTGCTACATCATTTGGTCTATATCCGGTTTCCTTTACAATCTCTAAAACTTTTTCCCTTACTTCTTTAGATACCGGTTTGCTATCGTTTATTACTCTCGATACAGTAGAAATAGAAACACCCGCTAATTTTGCTACATCTTTTATTGTAACCATATTCACACCTCTTATTCTTATTTTCCTGTTTTCCTCTTAATTAATTATATACTTTATAGTTTATTTTGCAAGAAATAATGTTATAATATAGTATATAAATACAATAATCAAAGGAGATACATAATGCAACAGCTATCATTGTTTAAATTAATAAAATATAATAGCACTCCCGACAAAGAAATTCCTGCCAATATCCATCTTGATAAAAATCAACTATGGTGTCCTTATTGTTCAAATAAGGTAGTATTTATAAGGGACAAAAGGTTAGGAGTTAAAAAGTGCCCTATATGCAGTATCACTCTTCATGATTATTGGGTTAAGAGGGTTAATCATCTAGTTTAGGTTAATTAAGTCTTTCTTCTATTATTCTTACTAAAGCTAAAGCTTTATCTTCTATTTTCCTCTGCTCTTCCCCTTCTATCATAACTCTTACTAAAGGCTCTGTACCACTGGGTCTTATATATACTCTACCCTTACCTATAAATTCTTCTTCAATATTCTTGATTTGTTTAAGTATGATTTCATCTTTCATATACATATTCTTGTTATTTTCTTGAACTTTTGCATTTTTAAGTGTTTGGGGAAGTTTTTTCATTCCTTTAGCTAACTCTGAAGATTTAATACTTTTTTTCTTTAATATTTCAGCTAATTTGACTCCAGTAAGCATCCCATCACCTGTGGTATTATAATCTAAAAGTATTATATGACCGGATTGTTCTCCACCAATTATGTAATGATTCTTTATCATCTCTCCCAAAACGTTTCTATCACCAACAGTTGTTTTCTCTATATCTATACCTTTTTCCTTTAAAAACAAGTCCATACCCAAGTTACTCATCAAAGTAGCTACCAATGTATTATTTGTTAATTTACCTTCTTCTTTAAATTCCAAAGCCAAAGAAGCCATTATTTTATCACCATCTATTATATCTCCTTTTTCATCAACAGCTATTACTCTGTCTGCATCACCATCAAAGGATAGTCCAATATCAGCCTTTGTTTCTTTCACTAATGTCGTAATTTCTTCAGGACAGGTCGAACCGCAATTTAAATTAATATTAAGTCCATTAGGTTCTGAATTTATAACATAAACTTCTGCCCCTAGTTGATTAAATATTTCAGGTGCTAACATATAAGATGCTCCATTACCACAGTCTAAGGCAATTTTTAGTCCATCAAGACTTATCTCTGATGTGCTTTTTATATAATCCTTATAACTTTCTAATGCTTTAGGCATTATTATTTTTTTACCTATACTTCTATTTATCGGTCTATCTTCTACTTTGTTAATTAAATCTTCTATTACTTTTTCTTCTTCCGACTCTAGTTTATATCCCTTACTATTAAAAAATTTAATTCCATTATATTCAACTGGATTATGTGAAGCTGATATAACAATACCTCCATCAGCATCCAATTCTCTAGTAAGATATGCAACACCAGGAGTAGGAATAACCCCTAAAATTATAACATCAATACCTACTGAATTTAAACCGGATATTAATGCTCCTTCCAACATATCTTTTGATATTCTAGTATCTGTACCTAGTACAACTTTAGGTCTTCTTTTTTTTACTTCTTTAGATAAATAATATCCACCAGCCCTGGCAACATTATAAGCTAATTCTGAGGTTAAATCCTTATTTGCTACTCCTCTTATACCATCTGTTCCAAAATATTTACTCATACAAATCTCCTTGTCAACTGTTTTTTAAATATATATTAACTGTAGTTCCCTTATTACCTTCACTCACAATGTTTATCTTTCCTTTATGCTTCTCCACAATCCATTTTGCAATACTTAAGCCTAATCCAGTACCACCTTCTTCTCTGCTTCTTCCCTTATCGCCTCTATAAAATCTATCAAAAACTTTATCTATTTCTTCTTTTTTAATACCGATACCTGTATCTTGAATTTCCAACTTTATATATTTTTTATCTTTATATAGTTTAACAAAAATACTTCCGCCCTTTTTGTTGTATTTTATTCCATTGTCTAAAATTATATTGACAAGTTGTCTTAGCTTGTTCTCGTCGCCATTTATAAATATATTTTCTTCTATTTTTTTATCAATTTTTATATCTTTTTCCACAAGCCTAGTATTATAACTTTCTATACTTTTGTTAATTAACTTAGAAAAATCAAAATTAATCATATCTAATTTTATATCTATCGCATCTCCTTTTGCTAGCAGTAAAAGCTCTTCTATCAATATGTTTAGATTTTCTATTTCTTCATTGATATTATCAAACCATATTTCGTTGTCCTTAATTTTTAGTTCTTTATCATAAGTTGCTGCATCTAGATTTGTTTTAATAACCGTTAAAGGAGTTCTCAGCTCATGGGATGCATCTGCTGTGAAAGATTTTTGCTTTTCTAAAGCTTCTTTAACCGGTTTAATATATCTTCCTGCAAGTAAAAAACTAATAGCCGAAAGTATAAGCAAACCTATAAGTCCCGAATATATTAGTGTTTTATACAGGTTATTTAACAGTATTTCCTGCATTTCAATGCTTCTATATACCTGAATGACTCCTACCATACTAAAACTCTTAAAAAAAGAAGAATAAACTCTATAATTTACCCCGTCTACAGTAATAGTATCGTATATTTCGTTTTTATTTTCTAAAGCCTTTAGTGCCTGGCTTTTCATATTCTTTATTAATGTTATATCTTCACTTTTTACATATTCAGTATTCAAATCTTCATTATAAATAAAATAATTAATTTTAACTCTATTATCGATATTCATATCTAACGGGAACCTGTTTCCAAAGGGGGTTTTATAGTAATATTCTGTTTCAAAATCACCGGTAAAAACCACTTTATATGCACTTTCTTTTAACATTATATCTATAGCTTTATTGAATTCTAACTTTGCCACCTGATAAATTCCTGTTGATAATGCCGTTAAAAGTATCAATAGAATTAAAAGCGTAGAGAGTGTAATTCTTAACCTTAATTTTTTAAACATTTTATTTTTCTCCTAATGAATAACCTATACCTCGCACAGTTTTAATTTCAGTTTTACTGGATTTTAATTTTTTTCTTAGATGATGAATATATATTTCTATATTATTTTCAGAAACATCTGTTTCTAATCCCCATAATCTATCAATTATTTGCTCTCTTGTGAAAACCTGACCCGGTCTTCTTATAAGCATACCCATTAATTCCCCTTCTTTTTTAGTTAGGTTGAATTTTCTGCTGTTAACAGTTAAAACAAGATTTTTTTCATCGTAAATCAAGTCTATATACTCCATAAAATCTCCCAAGAAATCTTTGTTTTTTCTTCTGCTTAATGATCTAACTCTTGCTAGAAGTTCTTCTATAGCGAAAGGTTTAACTAGATAGTCATCTGCTCCTAAATCTAGTCCCTTGACTCTATCCTCTATAGTATCTTTAGCCGTAAGCATAAGTACCGGAGTATTATTTTTTTCTTTTCTCATATTTTTAAGAATTTCTAGGCCGCTAATTTTAGGAAGCATAATATCTAAAATTATAACATCGTATATATCTTTTTGGGCAAATATCAATCCTTCTTCTCCATCTTCAGCTGTATCTATATTGATATTGTTTTTGTTAAATAAAAATCTTAAAGCACCTATTAATTTTTTTTCATCTTCCACAAGTAGAACTTTCATAAATTCTCCTATTTAAATAAATTATAATACTATCATCTTAATTTTTTCTTAAATAATTTTTTCAATAACTCTATTTACTTCCTTAAAATTATTTTCATTTAAGAAATTTTCTTCTAAAGAATTTAATTTAGGCAAAAATTCTATTTTGCCATCTACTTTTACTTTTAATATTTCTTCTACTTCTTCTGTTGTTAACAAATTACCTTTTCTTTCTTCTTTTTCAATTGTTTTATTTATAACCAACTTTATATCCTTAACATCACTACTTATGATATTTAGGGATGAAAAAATACATTTTATGTTTTCTACTTTATTGTACGTAAGCATAACAACTAGGTCAACTATTTCATAGGAAGCTGTTTTTATATCATCAGCCACTGTAGTACCATCTATAACTATATAGTCATAATTACCATTACTTTCCATGAAAATTTTCTTTAAATGCCCCAAATCAAGTTGCTTATACTTATCCTTCATTCGTGGAGCAGGTAAAAAATCGAACTCAAATTCTTCTTCTTTTATCTTTATTACTGCTTGCTCCAAGCTACAGGTATCTTTTATAAGGTCAACCACATCATATATAACCATATCCTTAACATTTAAATAATATGAGCTATCTTTTTCGCTATTGGACAGATCTACTAAAAGCAATTTTTTTTCTTTTGATAGTTCCTTGGCTGTAATTAAGGAAAAAACTGTTTTACCCTGCTTTTCTTCGCATGAGGTAAGCATTATAAATTTACTCATTTTTACTCCTCCTCTTCCCGTTCAAGTTCAAAATATTCTCCTATAATTTCTCTTACTATTGGCGATGGATATCTTCCCGAACCACCTTGAAATATCACTGATACAACAGCTATTTTAGGATCATCTGCCGGTGCAAAAGCTACATACCAACCAAAATCATTATATCCTGTTCCTGTTTCCGGATTTATACCATCTTTTTCTGCTGTTCCTGTTTTTGAAGCTACTTTAATTGGAAAATTTTTGTAAATTCTACTATCTTCTGATACTAATATCATTCCTTTTGTTACTTCATCTATGTATCCATAATCATCAATATTTATTTTTTTTTCTTCTCTAACTGGTTGATATAAAATTTCATTTCCAGAATTATCTGTGCCCTTGCTTATTATACTAAGATTTTTTCTATATCCTCCATTTGCAATAGTTGATGTATATCTAGCCATTTGCAAAGGAGTGTAAGAATTATCTCCTTGTCCAATACTTATATTCATAGTGTCTCCATAGTTCCAAATTGCCGAATTTAAGTAAGTGTATTTAATTATATCTGTAATAGGTATGCCGTAAGTATTTGTTTTGTCAGGATTTATACCTAACTCATCCAAACCTTCATAAACTTCACTTCTGCTCAATACTTCTTCATTTCGAGTCCAAGATAAAATTTTATTAATTAACTGTTCCTTTTCATCGCTATTAAAGGTTATTTCTTCTTTGTAAAATTTATCTATATTTCCTTCTAGATATATACCAAGATAATACCTTGCATTTGCTGATTTAATTTCCGGATTAGGTAATCCCCCGGAAGATTCACCAGGAAGATCAATTTCAATTCCTGTTTTTTCTCCTAAACCAAGTTCTTTAGCCATGCTAAGTATATCTTCTAGAGTAACTCGCTGAGACACCCTTTCTTTCGTTACCTGATTTTCTCCTAATACGAGGGTATAAAAATAAAAATTGCAAGAGTCTCTGATAGCTTCATACATATTTTCATAACCATGCTGCCCCTTATAAAGATTCCAAATCCAACATCCAAATTGTTGATTTCCTATTTCCATATGACCTGCACAGTAAATTCTTTCATAAGGTGATATACCTTTTTGAAGAGCTGCTAAGGCAGTAACCATCTTAAAGGTTGATCCAGGTTGAATAGCTGTAAGCATAGATATATTGTATAAAGGTCGCGGGGCTAAGGGATTTTCTGATTCGTTCAACAACCCTTCCCAGTTTTCCTTTGAAATACCTGTAGAGAATAAGTTAGGATCATAAGATGGATAATTTACCATAGACAAGACTTCTCCGGTTTCAACATCAACAACTACCAATGCTCCAGAATTTGCTTGTTCATATTTATCTTCAAAATCAAAATCTCCCCATTTACTTTCAAAAGTTCCACCATTTTGTATTTCTTCCAGTCCATACTCAAAATATTCTTCAGCCTTTTGCTGTAGTTTTATATCTAGTGTCAAATGAAGATTCCCGCCAGGTACAGGTTCCTCAACATCCGTCACTTTAGTTCTATTTCCATAAGCATCAACTTCAAGTGTTTGAGACCCCTTACTTCCACTTAATAAATCTTCGAACTTTTCTTCTACTCCTGTTTTTCCTATTAAATCATCTCTGCTGTAGTTATTCTCCTGGATATATTTTTCAATTTCATAATCTTGGGAAATTTTTCCCATATATCCCATTATATGAGCAGCAGATTCTTTATAAGGATAATATCTTACAGATTCAGTTATTACATCTACTCCATTAAGCTTATCAGAATTTTCAGAAATTAAAGCAACAGTTTTTTTAGAAGCATCGTAACATATATCTATAGGATAGTAAGCTCTGTATCCTTGGTTCAAATACCTTTCACGTAAGACAAATATATGTCTTGCTTCATAGTTAACTACGTTTTTATCTAGTTCAGCCTTTTCCCTTAAAGAATAAAAAATTTCTTTTGGGGTATCATCTACACTTGTAGCGTCTAAATTAGCCTCAACCCAATTATTCTTTTGAAGTATATCGGTATACTCCCAGTTTGAAACTGAAATTTCAGGATTAATAAATTTCAGAAGTTCACTTTGTGCATAGAATTTAACATTATCACCAGTTATTACTTCAAAATCCAAATTATTTTCTTTTGATAATTGTAATACTACATCAAAGGCTGTTGTGCCTTCCGGGAGATTATTCCTAGTTAGAAATTTTACCTTCTCATCTTCATTCAAATAGTTAAAATATAAAGTTTTCCCATCTTCTACATAATCTATGGGCAAATCAGGATAAGTATCTTTAACTTTTTCAAAAATCAATCTACCTGGTATCACATTTTCATTTTCTTCTATATATATACTGCTGAACAAATCTTCCTCTGAATACTTTCTTATAAGAGCTACAAAATCATCTTTTGCAGCTGAATTCATTGTTATTACATCTGGTATTTCCTTTGCAAGTTTATTTTTAAGTTGATTATATTCTTCATCATAAACAAATGAAAAGTCAATCATTTCTATATTATCTATATATTCTTTTGAATCTAAAAA
>CAYMUD010000007.1:0-15973 GCA_964393495.1 uncultured Clostridia bacterium
TGAAAAAGGAATATTGATAAAATCCGGCGAAGCATTAGAAGTAGCCCACAGTATAAACACTATAGTCTTAGATAAGACGGGAACTATTACTGAAGGTAAACCAGTAGTTACCGATATCCTAACATATGGTAATTTAAAGGAAGAAAGTATACTTATAGATGCTGCTTCTGCTGAAAAGTCTTCGGAACATCCTTTAGCTGAATCAATAATTAAAAAAGCTAAAGAAATGAACCTATCTCTAAAAGAACAAAAGGATTTTGAAGCTGTACCCGGTCAGGGACTTAAGGCTGTAGTTGATGGTAAAAATATCAACATTGGAAACATAAAACTTATGAAAAGTTTAAATATTAAATTAGAGGATTCTGAATCTGATGTAGATAGACTTTCTAAGGAAGGTAAAACTCCTTTAATAATTGCAGACCATGAAAAAATTCTTGGTATCATAGCAGTTGCAGATACTATAAAAGCTAGCAGTAAACAGGCAGTAGAAGGTATGAAGGCTATGGGTATAAATGTAGTAATGCTGACAGGAGACAACAAACAAACTGCAGAAGCTATCAGAAAACAGGTTGGAATCGATTTAGCAATTTCTGATGTAATGCCTGAAGATAAAGAAAAAGAAGTAAGAAGATTACAAGGTGATGGCAGCAGAGTAGGAATGGTAGGAGATGGTATCAACGATGCTCCTGCACTAGCTCGATCCGACGTAGGAATAGCCATAGGTGCTGGTACAGACGTAGCCATAGAATCCGCAGATATAGTTCTTATGAAAAGTGATCTATTAGATGCAGTTGGAGCTGTTCAATTGAGTAAATCGGTAATTAAAAACATAAAGCAGAACTTATTTTGGGCATTTTTCTACAACACCTTAGGTATACCAATAGCTGCAGGATTACTATACACAAGCTTAGGACTTAAATTAAATCCTATGTTCGCAGCAGCAGCTATGAGTTTTTCTTCTGTAAGTGTTGTAAGCAATGCTTTAAGATTAAAAGGCTTTAAACCTATATACGAAATAAATAAAATTGAAAGCAAATACAAAAAATCATTAAAAGAAATTACTAAAAAGGAGGTATTTGACATGAAAAAAGAACTTATAATAGAAGGAATGTCCTGCAACCACTGTAAGATGAGAGTAGAAAAAGAACTTAATGCTCTGGATCAGGTAGAAAGTGCTGAAGTAGTTCTAGATGAACAAAAAGCAGTAGTTGAATTTAAAGAAGAAATATCAAAAGAGGTCCTTGAAAAAATCATAGATGAAGCAGGATACAAATTAATCGAAGTAAAAAAGGTGTAAATATGCAGGCAGATAAAAAGAAAATTCTAAGATATTTAAAAACTACAAAAGGTCAAATTGAAGGTATTATAAAAATGGTAGAGCAAGATAGATACTGCGTAGATATTTCTACACAGGTCCTGGCTGTTCAGGCTCTTTTAAAGAAAGCAAACAATGAAGTTTTAAGATCTCATATCAACAGCTGTGTTAAAGAAGCCTTTAACGAAGGAAACGGAGAGGAAAAAGTTGAAGAACTAATGACTATTTTCGACAAATACTACAAAATTTAAATTTAAAATACCGATTACAATTTTAGATGTATATATTGTAATCGGTATTTTATTATACAATTATTTTTTGAAGATTTTCTTTTTTAAATTGGTTATTATAAAGATTGTAATAGTAGCCCTTTTTCTTAATGAGCTGGTTGTGATTTCCTTCTTCTATTACCTTGCCTTTACTTATTACTAAAATTCTATCTGCATTAACTATAGTAGAAAGTCTATGAGCTATTATAAAGCTGGTTCGTCCCTCTAGTATTTTTTCCAAAGCCGATTGAATTTTTCTTTCTGTCTCAGTATCAATTGATGATGTAGCTTCATCTAATACAAATATTGAAGGATTTCTAATGATAGCTCTCCCAAAGGATATCAGCTGCTTTTCTCCAGTTGAAAGTTTTCCTCCTCCTTCACCAACCTGTGTATCGTATTGCTTTGGAAGCTCCATTATAAATTCATGGGCATTAACTACTTTAGCCGCCTCTACCACTTCTTCGTCAGTGGCATCCAACTTCCCGTACTTTAAATTTTCCTTTATAGTTCCGCTGAAAAGATGAGGGCTTTGTAGAACGTATCCTATATTTTCATGAAGCCAGTTTATACTTCGTTCTCGATAGTCAATTTCATCTATTTTTATACTTCCCTCTACAGGCTCGTAAAATCTGCAGATTAAATTTACTATGGTGCTTTTTCCAGAACCGGTTTCACCAACTAAGGCAATAGTTTCTCCTTCTTTTACTTCCAGGTTGAAATCTTCTAATATCTTCTCCTTTTCATTGTAGTAAAAATTCACGTCCTCAAAGGTGATTTTTCCTTCTATTGATTCCCAATTTACTTTCTTAGGATTAAGGATGTCCCCGTATTTTTCTAGTATTTCTTTATCATCTTTAATGCCTGCATCCATGTCTATTAGGGAAAGAACTCTTTCAGCTGATGCCTGTGCCTGTTGAAATTGTGCCAGTACCCTTGCTACTTCTCTTACAGGCTCAAAAAATTGAGTTGCATAAGATATGAAAAGTACCAATACACCGTAGCTTACCGTTCCCGCTAATACTCCTTCTCCACCCTTCCAAAGTATTAAGGCTATACCTATACTGGAAAGGGAAAGAACTATTGGAAGAAAAAGAGCAGAAAATACCGCAGCTCTTACCGAATGGACCTTCATATTCCCCGTAAGCTCCTTAAATTTATTGAGATTTTTTTCTTCAGCTACAAGGGTTTTAGTAGTTTTTGCTCCTGATATTCCTTCACTGAAGGATCCTGTGATTTTAGAGTTTATCTTTCTTACTATTCTGTAGGCTTTTAATATAATTCTTTGAAAATATATACTGACAACTATTAGTATGGGAATTACTGCTAAGGTATAGAGGGCTAATCTCCAATTGCTTACAAGCATAAAAATACTTATAATAAGCATCATGGTTGTTCCCCATACAACGTCTACTATACCCCAGGATATTACTTCCCCAAGTCTTTTGATGTCTGAAGTCATCCTAGCCATTATCCAACCGTTTTGAGTTTTGTCGTAATAGGACAGGGAAAGTTTCTGCAGCTTATCAAAGGCTTCCTCCCTTATATCGTAGGTCAACTCCATTTCCATTCTGCCGGCTAAAGCAATAAATATAAAAACATTAACAGAGAACCATAAAGCCAGTCCCACAAATTTAAGTATGAATATGTTTAGTCCTTCTGTTGTATTAGGTATGATAAAATCATCTATTGCTATCCTGGTCATTTGAGGAAGGACTGCATCAGCTAACGCTAATGAAATCATGGAAATTACCAAGCCTATTGTAGTATACTTATATCTTAATAGGTATTTAAACAATCTTTTCCAGGTTTTCAAATCTAGTTTTTTGTCATATTCTTTTTCTTTAATTTCCATTTGTCCCACTCCTTTCTAGGTCAATTTCAAATTCTTTAACATTTTGTATATCGTATATCCTTTTATATATTCCTTCTTTTTTTATCAAGTCTTCATGCTTACCCATTTCCTTAATTCTACCTTTTTCTAAGACTATGATTTTATCAGCATCGTAAATGGATGATATTCTGTGTGATATTATAAATGTTGTTACATCTTTCTTTCTTTTTCTAAGAGCCTTTCTTATAGCTATATCTGTTTCTGTGTCTACAGCACTTAGCGAATCATCAAATATTAGTATAGGATAATTGTTGATTATGGTTCTTGCTATTGCAATTCTCTGTTTTTGCCCACCGGAGAGGGTAACTCCCTTTTCTCCTATTAATGTATCATAGCCCTTGTCGAATTCTTTTACTACATGATGGACAGAAGCAATCCTTGCAGCATCATGCACGTCTTTTATATTGCTTTCATTCTGGAAACTGATATTTTCATGTATAGTTGTAGAATAAAGAAAAGGCTCTTGAAGGACAATTCCTACCTTTTTTCTCAGCCATTTTTTATGTATTGTATTTATATTATTCCCGTCTATAAGGATTTCTCCTTTTTCAACATCGTAAAGTCTAGGTAGTAAATGTACCAAAGAAGACTTTCCCGAACCCGTCTTTCCAACTATAGCTACTGTTTCACCTTTTTCTATCTTGAAGGATACCCCATTTAAGACCTCATGACTTTTATCATCAGGATATTCAAAACTTACATTTTTAAATTCTATTTCTCCAGTTATTTCAGCTTTAATTTCTCCTTGTTTTTCTACTTCTCTTTCTTCATCCAATATTTCTTGTATTCTTTCAGTAGAGACTAAAGCTTTCCCCAGGTCTGCCAGTATTCTTCCAAGCTGCTTAATAGGCCATATAATTCTAAATATGTAGTTAATGAAAACTACTGCTGTACCTAGACTTATAAGTCCTTGATTTGCATAATATATGCTTGATACTACTACTAATGCTATCTGCACTATGGTTAAGAAATCTGAAATAGACCAGTAGTATGCTAAGTTCATAATAACTTTATAAGTTTTTACCTTGTATTGAGTGTTTTTTTCTTTGAATTTTTCGATTTCAAATTTTTCTCTTCCAAAGGCTTTTACTACCCTAACTCCGTTTAGATTTTCCTGAATTACTGTAGAGAGTTCAGCTTCCGACTCGTCGGATACTTTAAAGCTTTTCTGTACTATATTAAAATACATATACGAAAACACCAAAAGTACTGGAGTTGTAGCCATGGCTATAAAAGACATTTTTAGATTTAAATTAATCATTATGTATAGGGATATGCCAACCATAAAAACCGCTCTTCCAACTTCTACCATCTGTATCGATAAAAATCTCCTTATGGTCTCTATATCAGAAGTACTTCTTTGTATTAAGTCTCCTGCATCTGCATTTTTGTGGTAGGCATAGGTCAAATGCTGAATATGATCGTAAAGTTTTTCTCTCAAGTTTTTTGCTACATCTTCTGAAGCTTCTGCTGATAGCTTACCTTTGTAGTATAAAAAAATCCCCTGTACTGCTGTAATTAAAATAACCAATACTCCCGTCAACCAAAGCTTGTCTATAAGATAGCTAGTACCTCCTAAAAAACCAAAAACTTTTTCAACAAAGATGTTACCCTCTACTTCTTTACCAACTAAAATATAGTCTATAACTACCTGAAGTATTAATGGAACAGTAAGTGCCAATAATACTGCTAATCCTGTTGCAATAATTGATAATAAATATTTAATTTTATTATTGTTCATATAATTCCATAATATTTTAAAACTTTTCATAATTCACCTCATTAAAAAACCGTAGAGTTTTACCCCTACGGTTAAAGTATTTTAAATAAAAAAACCGTAGGCACACAACCTACGGCATTATAGACTAATTTTATAGTATATTGCTTCCGGAGGATTGTGTGTTTAATTCTAAAAAAGACGCACTTATGCCTAAGACAATTGTATCATCTGCAATTTGTACTACTTGCTCATATCTTAATTTTAACATAATTTCTCCTCCTTTTTTTTATTTTACCACTAATAGATTATTACAAATTTTAATTCATGTCAAGGAATTTGCGAATATGTATTAATTCTGTAATATTTATAAGCTTCTGCTTCCCGGCTTAACTGCTTTACTATTTTCTCTACACATAGGACAGTCTTTTTCTTCAAATGTTTCGAAAAAAAGCTCTATACTACTGTAAATAGGTATATCTAACTTGCTTACCTTTCTATCTACTAGACATCCAATGGCTACAACTTTTCCACCAAGTTCTTCTAATACCTTTGCTGTTTCAAGAGATGATTTTCCTGTAGTTACAACATCTTCCATTATTAATATTTTTTCGTCTTTCTTAATTTCAAAACCCCTTCTTAGAGTCATCTCTCCATTTTCTCTTTCTGTAAAGATAGTTCTTATACCAAGCTGTCTTCCAAGTTCATATGCTGGTCTTATCCCTCCCATTGCAGGACCCACAATAAGATCAATATCTAAAGCTTTTACTTTATCCGCTACAATAGATACCATTTTTTCTGCTTTATCAGGATTTTGCATAAGTTTTGCACACTGTACATATTTAGGTGAGTGCTTTCCAGATGATAATAAAAAATGTCCTTCTAATAAAGCTTGGCTTTCTTTAAGTAACTTTAATCCATCTACCATTTAATATCTCCTTTATATTATTCCTATAATTTCATTTATATTCTCAATATTTTCTTTTATTAAAAATACTTCTATTTCGTTAATAATATCCACACAAATATCCGGTTTCATAAAGTTAGCCGTCCCTACCTGAATAAGAGAAGCTCCAGCCATTATGAATTCTAATGCATCTCTTCCGGAAGCTATGCCTCCAAGTCCACATATAGGTATCTCTACATTTTGTGCTGCTTGGTGTACCATTCTAAGGGCAATTGCTTTGATTGCTGGTCCAGATACTCCTGCATATTTATTGTTAAATACAGGTCTTCTTTTATCAATATCAACAGCCATCCCACTGAATGTATTTATTAAAGAAAGAGCATCAGCACCAGCTTCCTCACATGCTGCCGCCATATCCCCTATATTTTCAGCATTTGGTGATAACTTAACCATCATTGGCTTTTCTGAAATATTTTTACACTTTTTAACTATTTCATAGGCGGTTTTGCTCTTTATTCCAAATGCCATTCCACCCTGCTTTACATTAGGACAGGAAATATTAAGTTCAATAATGTCTACTTCTGAAGTATTTAGAAGCTCAATACCTTTAAGATATTCTTCTTCAGTATTTCCACCAAGGTTTGCAATAATATTGGTATTATATTTTTTCATAATATTTATTTCCCGGGAAATAAATGATTCAACCCCAGGATTTTGCAATCCTATACTGTTCATCATACCCATAGGTGTTTCCCATATTCTTATACCTTCATTACCCTCTTTTGGCTTTAAAGTAAGTCCTTTTGAACATATCCCTCCTAATCTACTAATATCGAATATGTCTTCATACTCTTCTCCAAATCCAAAGGTACCACTGGCACTTAAAACGGGATTTTTAAATTCCTTACCTAAAAAATCAATTTTTAAATTTCCCATATTTACTCCTCAATCACTAGTTCATCGGCACAAAATACAGGACCTTCTTTACAAGCTCTTTTCATTCCATCTAAAGTCTTAACGGAACATCCTAAGCAAGCCCCGATTCCACAGGCCATTCTTCTTTCTAAAGATACATATGTCTTTATTTTCTTTTTTATCCCTATTTTAATAACTTCGTTCATCATCACTTCAGGTCCACAAGTAATTATTGTATCGTATTTATCCCAGTCAACAAAATCTGTTATAAAGCCTTTCTTTCCATATTCTCCTGTTTCAGTAGTAATAATTAGATTACTAGAATACTTTTCGAAATTTTCACTAGAATATATTTTATTTTTAAATCCTAAGTAGGTATCCACTTCTTTATTTTTCATTTTTTTGATTAGGTAGTTTAATGGTGCTGTTCCAATCCCACCACCTATCAATGCTGTATTTCCTTCTATATCTTCTAAAGAAAATCCATTTCCCAATGGCCCCAATACCTGAACCTTTTCCTTTTGGTATAAACCACTAAATATTTTTGTTCCCTTACCAACAACTTTATATAAAAGTTTTAGAGTTTTACCATTGTAGTCAAATACACTTATAGGCCTAGGTAGCAAGTAGGATCCTTCTAAGGATTTAATCATAAAAAACTGTCCTGGATTAACATCTTTATTTTCAAATTCTAATTCCATCTGATAGATGTCTTCTGTAATATGTTTGTTTTCTATAATACTGCTGTAAGTTAACTCCACTAGCTCAACTCCTTGATTATACTGTCTCGCATTTCTTCTACAGCTTTCTTAGATGCCTGAGCAAAGTTTTTATAACCATTTTCTTCTTTTTTATATGCAAGAAGTAGTCCTCTTGATGAGTTAACTACTCCACCATTACCATCAATAAGGTATGGTACCACATCTTTAGCTCCTCCACCTTGAGCCCCAAATCCTGGAATCAAAAGAAATAGATTTTTGATCTTACTTCTTAATTTTTTGCTTTCTTCGTTATTTGTACATCCTACTACTCCACCTATAGAACTAAAACCGTATTTTCCCATATATTCACCAGCTAAGTCATTTAGCTTTTCACCTACTAATTCATATACAGCTTGTCCTTGAGTATTCTTTATATATTGAAAGTCGTTAGCTCCTTTGTTGGAAGTTCTAACTAAAACGAATAATCCTTTTTCTTTCTCTTTTACGTAGGGTAAAAAAGGTTCAATTGAGTCCTTTAAACCCATGTAGGAATTCAGTGTTAGATAATTGCTTTCGAAATCTCCTTCAAAATGTCCTTTAGCATACATCTCAGCAGTTTTAAAAATATCCCCTCTTTTTACATCTGAAATTACCAATGTATTTTTTTTCTTTATATAATCTAAAGTTTTTTTGTAAGCATTCATTCCTTCCAGTCCTAGGGCTTCATAGTATGCAATTTGAACTTTAAAGCAAGCTACTGAATTGTAGGTTTTATCTATAATTTCTTTATTGAAATTGTAGACAGCTTCACCCTTACTTTTAAAACTCTCTGCAAACCAACTTGGTATATACTTGTAATCCGTATCCAAACCCAAGCATACATGTCCCTTTTCTTCTACTCTTTCATATAGTTTATCCACTATCATTTATATTTCCTCCCTAAACATTACTCTACCTTTTCTAAGGGTCATTAGTACTTTCCCAAATACTTTTTCACCAGTAAAGGGTGTATTCTTACCCTTTGATATGAATTTGTCCCCATTTATTAATTCTTCTGCATTCTCATCTATTAAAACTAAATCTCCATCATAACCCTCTTCAAGCTTTCCTTTGTTTAGTCCTAAAAGTTGTCCTGTGTTTTTCGACATTATTTCCGACAATTTACTTAGTTCAATACCTTCTTCTTTAACTAGTCTTGTATATAAAAGTTGAAAAGATGTTTCGATTCCTGATATACCAGGCGAGCCGTTTTTTTTGTCTTCTTTACTGTGAGGAGCATGGTCCGTTCCTATACAGTCCACTTCTCCATTTTTTATACATTCAATAAGATAATCTCTATCTTCTTTTTTTCTTAAAGGTGGGTTAACTCTGTAATCTACCTTGTCATAGGAAAATATGTGATGGGGTGTAACTTCAAAAGTTATATTTTTATATTTCTTTTTTTCCTTAATAATTCTTTCCCCTGCTTCCTTAGTACTTACATGAGCAAAGTGAAGTCTACCACCGGATATTTTAGCAAGTTCTATATCTCTAAAAGTCATTATATTTTCTGCCAATCTCATATTTGAATCCGTAAAGGATGGATCTTCAGCATGTGACATTACTATCAGATTGTTTTTTTTAGCATATTCTAAGGCATCATACATAAGCTTACTACTTAGTACCCCTTTACCATCATCTGTAATTACATTAACTAAATCTTTAATGTCTTCCAGATGTTTTAAGGAACTTCCTTCAAGTTTTTCTGTGATTGTTCCAGCTTGATTTATATCTATTAAATCTAAATCTTTTCCTTTGTTTAAAATATATTCTATAACTTTTCTACTGCTGGCTGGAGGCTTGGTATTTCCCATAAGAAGAACTGCCGTATAGCCACCCCTTAGAGCAGCTTTACTGCCGGTTTCTATATCTTCTTTATATTCGTATCCCGGTTCTCTAAAGTGGCTGTGAGTATCTATAAATGAAGGCATTAAGGTTTTCCCTTTACCGTCAATAGTAGCCATGTCTTCTCTTTTTATGTTTTTTTCTATTCTACTTATGATACCATTTTCAATTAAAATATCTCCGGGTTTATTTAATTTATAATCAACTAACTTAACGTTTTTAATAAGTATATTCATAGACTTAATCCTTCTTGTAAATATGATCACAGTATATGCATTTATAAACTGCCTTTTCTTTATCAATTAATATAAAAATATGATCTATCTCCTGCTCTATTGTGGTTATGCAGCGAGGATTTTTACACTGCATTACATTTTTAACAGTCTCAGGTGGATCTAGTTTTAATTTTTTTATTATTTTATCATTTTCAATTACATTTATTGTTATATTTGGATCTATATAACCTAAAATATTTAAATTTATATCTATATTATTTTCAATTTTAATTATATCTTTTTTATGCATTTTTTTAGATGATACATTTTTTATTATAGCAACTGTATAGTCAGCTTTATCAAGATTTAAATAGTTATAAATTTCCATTGATTTACCAGCTTTTATATGATCTATAACAATTCCTTTTTTTAAACTATCTACATTTAGCATTTTTCATCCACTCCTAATAATTTAATTATCAAGGCCATTCTTATATACATGCCGTATTGAACTTGTTGGAAATATTTTGCTCTATCATCATTATCCACTTCCACTGATATTTCATTAACTCTAGGTAATGGATGAAGAATGGTCATATCATCTTTAGCCATTTTTAATTTTTTACTGTCGAGTATGTAACTATCTTTGAGTCTAATATAGTCAGCTTCATTAAAGAATCTTTCTTTTTGAACTCTAGTCATATATAAAATATCTAGATTTTCTAAGGATGTTTCCAATTTTTTAGTTTCTTTAAATTTTAAATTGTTTTTTATTAATACTTCATTTTTAATATAATCTGGAATTTTTAATTCTTCAGGTGAGATAAGTACAAATTTTATATTTTCATATCTTGATAGAGCCTTAATAAGTGAGTGAACTGTTCTTCCGAATTTTAAATCTCCACAAATACCTACTGTTAGATTTTTTATACTGCCTCTTTCTGCTCTAATAGTCATTAGGTCTGTTAATGTTTGAGTTGGATGTTGATGTCCACCATCTCCTGCATTTATCACAGGTATTTCCGATTTTAAAGATGCTACTTTAGGGGCACCTTCTTTTGGATGTCTCATAGCACATATATCTGCGTAACATCCCACTGTTCTTATTGTATCTGCTACACTCTCACCTTTTGATACTGACGATGAGCTAGCTGAAGAAAAGCCTATAACCTTACCTCCAAGTCTTAACATAGCAGCTTCAAATGATAGTCTAGTTCTTGTACTTGGTTCGTAAAATAAATTTGCTAAAATTTTACCGTCACATTTTTTATTATAGTTCTCCGGATTTTCTACTATTCTATCGCATAAGTTGAATATTTCTTCAAGCTCTTCCTTGGAAAAATCCTTTGGTTCAATTAAATGTCTTCCTTTTAACATATTTCCTCCTTTTTAGCCTCTCTGAACTAATTTAAAGCATCAAAAAACCTTTCTACTATAATATAGCAGAAAGGCATAGATTTTCCCCGTTATTGTTACCTTTTTAGCCTCTCGTGCTATTATTAAAGGTTTTATCTGTTTAAATTTACTATAAATATAGATATATGTCAATGGTTTTCAAGAATTTGATTAAAATTTTAAGCTTTTTGTTCAAAAAAACTTTCTACATGATTTAGATGAGATATATAAAGCTTTTGTGCTTTCTCTACATCTTTGTTTTTAATTGACTTAATAATCTCTTCAAATACCTTTATAGTTTTTTCTCTTGTCTCAACTCCTGCAGCCATAAATTGAGTTTTTTCTCTTATAATTCTATCTTTGATAATCTTCATCAATTCAATTATAACTGTATTATGAGTGGTCTCACCTAATATATAATGAAACTCTAAGTCTCCATAAAAGAAGTCAGCTATCTTGTTTTCAGAATTTTTCATTTTTTCTAAAGCCTTTTCCAATTTCTTTATATCTTCTGATTCTGCCCTTTTTACTGCTAAAGGAATAAAATTGTTCTCCAAGATTATCCTCACTTCCATAAGATCAAAAATTGGAGCTTTATTAAAGAAATTTTTAAGTTCCAGATTTTCGTTTTTATTATTTTTATAGTTTTCAGCTAGAAAAGTACCCTTTCTTTCGAAAGTTTCTAGATATCCTATAGTTATAAGGGCCTTTATAGCTTCTCTTACAGAAGTTCTACTGACATTAAGCATTTTAGAAAGTTCTCTTTCTGATGGAAGTTTACTCCCTGGATTTAATCTGTTTTCTTTTATTTCATTTTTGATGTAATTTTCTACTAAATTCCATGCTTTTTCATTTTTTTCTCTCATCTAACCACTCTTTTCTTTTTACGAACCGATTATCCTAAATCCTTGATTAAGAGGATCTTTTGGATCTAATACAAGCTGATTAAATCCCATAATATATGCAGTACCTGAAACTTCCGTAACTACTGCATCATATTTTCCAACCTTTGTTTTCTCTACTATCTTTCCTTCCATAATAGTATCTATTATGCTTTTATTTGATAAGATCTCCCCTTCAAGCATTTCTCCCTTGCCGTAGTGCAGGGCTACTCTTCCACCAGTTCCTGTTCCTGTAGGTGACCTATCTACCTGTCCATCGGCAAATATACACACGTTTTTAGTATCTAAAATATTCTGATTTTTTACAGGTTTTTCATAGAATATAGTTCCATAAAGCCAGTTTACTCCTGATCTAGGGTGATTAAATTCCATCATATCCATCACCTTGTGTTTTATTTCCATTCCTACTTTTACAAGTTTTTCCGTATTATCTGGGGTAATTTTGAGATTTACCTTATCTGAATCTAAATATAAATAGAAGGCTCCGCAGTAAACTACATCTCCAACAACCTTACCTATTCCATCAAGCTCTATCTCAACATCTTCTTTATATATAAAACAAGGTACATTTTGAAATCTTACTCTTTCTACTTCTCCATTACATACATCTGCGTAGGCTGTAACTCTACCTGCCGGCGAATCTATTTTTACTATATTTTCTCCTTCATCTGCTAATATCATCCCAGTTTCTATTGCTACCTTAGTTATTCCTATGATACCGTGTCCACACATAGAGCTTAAACCTTCATTATGAGTAAATAAAACTCCAAAATCTCCATCTTCTGTGACAGCCTCTACTAGTATACAACCATACATACCACTGTGTCCTCTAGGTTCCAGCATCATTAGTTTCCTTAGCTTATCGTAATTTTTAAGCATATAATCTCTTTTTTCAAGGATTGTATTTCCTTTTATTGGTGGTAATCCTGATGTCACTATTCTTAATGGTTCTCCTCCAGTATGAGCGTCAATGCAGTCAATTCTATTTTTAAAATGCATCATTTCTATTTCCTCCTATAGGTTTATATTTATACCTTTCTTTTACAAAGGCATCTCGGTACCTTTATTTAATTCTAATGCTTTGCTAAATATTGCTTCTGCTACTACCACATCCAAAAGTGCCATACCTACACACTTAAATAAGGTTGTCTTTCCTGTAAAATCAATCTCTCTAGGCATAATTTCACTTAGGGTTAAAATTTGATTTTCATTTATTAACCCTTTTTCCAAAGGTTGAATAATATCCCCAGACTCTTCTACAGCTAATTCTGTATCTATATATACTTCATCCAGTAATTCATAAAGAGCATCAGGAATTTCCCTCATTTTATACTTGTAAGAACCTATTGCTATTATATGTTTACCTTTAAGTAATTCTTTATCATTAGGCATAACTGGACTTTCTGATGGTGTTGCTGTAATAATTATATCAGAATTTTCAACTAAGTCTTCTGTCTTATCTACTACTTTTATATTTATATTTGGCAATTTCTTTTTAAGCTTAACTTTAAATTCATTTAGCTTGTCTTTACTTCTATCGAATATATATATGTTTTTTATATCTCTAATCTTAGCAGCAAAAAGCAACTGGTGAAATCCTTGAACTCCAGCTCCTATCAATCCTATGCTTTCAGAGTCTTTATTTGTTGTATATTTAATTCCAGTTGATCCTAAAGCTCCTGTTCTAAAGGCAGTTATAGAACTACCGTCAAGTATTGCCTTTGGTAATCCTGTATCAATATCATTTAAAAGCATTATGCCGTTTATAACTGGTAGATTCTTATCCTTATTTTCAGGGAATAATGATAAGATTTTTGTTCCAATTATATCTTTGGTAATACAAGGCATATATAGAATCGTATCCTCACCTCTATCCAGGTGCATCCTATCTGGCATTTGGTAGGATTTCTCTCCATACATTTTGAATCCCTTTTCTACAATTTCTATCAAACTAATCTTCTCTACAATCTCTTCAATATCTTTATTATTTAAATATAACATAAAACCTCCTTCTGGTTGTACCAATTGGTCTAACCAGATTTTATAATAATATTAATCCTTTGTCAATCATATCTACCTTAAAGTTTAAATATTTATCCTATTTAAACATAATAAAAGACTACGTACGCAGTCTTCTATTCATATAATATTTTATTTGTAAAGATTTCTACCAATTTAGGATCGAAGTAGCTTCCCGATTTCTCTCTTAGCTGCATGCAGGCTTCTTCTTTTGTAAGATTTTTCTTCTTTAGCTTATTTCTTATTGCTATGTCATAATTATTAGCTATTGCTACAATCCTAGATTTCAATGGTATTTCTTCTCCCACTAACCCTTTAGGATAACCAGTTCCATCCCAATTTTCATGATGATATAGTATATATTCAGCAATATTATAGAAGTTTTTATATGTATTTAATATTCTATAACCTATTTCTGAATGCCTTTCAATATCTTTTTCTCCTTCTTTGGAGACAAATTTATTTTTTTCTAAAAATGTTTCTTTAAGAGCTATTTTTCCAATATCGTGAAGAAGTCCTGCTAATTTAACTTCCTCTAAATCTTTTTCAGAAAAACTCAATTCTCTTCCGATCATTTGGCAGTACTGAGCAACTCTTTTAGAATGTTCTCTTTCCCACTCATCAGAATCGTGAAGTATGTTTAATATTTTATCAATGGTCTTATTTTTCATATGGGGACTCTCAACAAATTTATTTCTATACATTTTATCTTCGGCTTCTTTTAATTTTTCTGTTATATCTTCCTGTTCTTTTTCTTTAGTACTATAACCAAAAGATGCTGATATTCCAAGTTTGTTGATAGTTTCCTTTTCCAGCCTTTCTTTTATTCTATCTATTATATCTTGAACATAATTCTTTTTCATCTGTGGTAGAAGTATTACAAATTCATCTCCACCAATTCTGCATATTATATCTTCTTTTCTGCTTATATCTTTTAATATAGTGCTGAATTTTTTGAGTAATTCATCTCCAACATCATGTCCAAAAGAATCATTTATCAATTTAAGACCGTTAACATCCGTCATTATAATGGAAAGTGGAAGCATTCTTTTTGTATCTAATCTTTTCATTTCTTCTTCGAAAAATCTTCTATTATATAAACCCGTAAGTTGATCGTGAAAACTTAGATACTGTATTTCTTTTTGATTGATTTCTTCCGTAGTTATATTTCTAGATAGTGCTAGAACTTTACTTTCTCTAAGTTTAACCATTCTCATTTCAAATACTTCTTCATTACCTTTTGAAAATCCTTCTAGGTCATTGTATGTAGTAAATATCTTTTCATTTAGATTTGTCTTATACTTAAAGATTTCTACAATATCTTTATTAATTGTCCTATTAATTTTATTATAGACTGTTTTAGACAAGTCTTTTGATAGTATATTTTCAATTCTTAGTCCTTTAAAATTGCTTTTTTCGATTAATAAATTTTCTTGATCTTCTAAAGTATCTTCTATAGTCCCATTTTTATTGATTATAAATATTAAATCCGGTATAGCATTAATAATAGCAATATTTTTTTCTTCACTTATGTGAAGTTTTTTGTTTGAGCTCATCAATTCTTTAGTTTTTCTTTTTATAATAACTCTCAAAATAATTATAGTTATCAGTAAAAGTAATATCAGAAATAAAATTGCTATTATAACTATGAAGTTTTCTCTTATAAATTCTTTGTAGGTTTTCTCTTCATAAACGCCCAACCACTTGTCATATATTTCATCATATTTGCCTGAGGATTTTATAATAGATAGTCCACCATTTACTATATATATTAGATTTTCATTGTCCTTTAGCGTTGCAAAGGAATAATCCTTTAAGCTAAATTGTATATTTTGAGGAT
>CAYMUD010000007.1:16073-27738 GCA_964393495.1 uncultured Clostridia bacterium
TCCTTTAGCGTTGCAAAGGAATAATCCTTTAAGCTAAATTGTATATTTTGAGGATAAATTTTATCTGAATTTACATAGTCTTTGATATAGGAACCGGGAATTTTTACTAGGCCGGCATATTTATATTTTTCTTCTTCCAATAACCTAAAGGCATCGTAAATTGTATCTACAGGTACAAATTCTATATTTAGATTTTTATCTATATTTTCTTTCATCAAATATTCATGAATTATATCATCCTTTTGAACTAATACCTGACTGTTTTTTAATTCTTCAATCTTATTTATCGAATTTTTTTCTGTAGAAAATATTTCGCCACCAGTTACCGCCGTTCTAATTGAAAAAGAAAATTTTTCAGATCTTTTATCAGATTTAAACATTCCTGAAATTAAATCTAAATCTCCATTTTCCAAAGCTTTTAATGTATTCGTCCAAGTATCCAATTTTATCTCAACATTATAACCCATTGCATTTGCTACAGCTGTTACTATTTCTATATTAAAGCCTGAAGGCTTACCATCTTCATCAATGAAACTATAGGGAGGGTAAGCTATATCATCACCAACAACTATAGTTGGTCTTACTTTCACATATGATTCTTCTAAAATCATACTGTTGATATCTTCTGCTTCATCTTCTATTATATTGTTATATAATACAAATACTCCAATTATTAGAATAATAACTAGTGAAATAATCGAAATATATATCAAATATTTTCTATCCATAAGTACACCTTCCCTACATAATATCGGTATGTATTTTATAAAATGAAGGGTTATTTTAAATTTTTAAATATATTTTAATTATATATTATAATCCTAATATTGTAAATTTTTGAATTTCAATAGATAAGGATATTTGTCGTATCTTTATTTGATTTTTATGTTATAATTATTTTATTACATTTTAGGAGTTAATATGATAAACAAAATCAAGGAATACTTTATAAGTAAAGACGAATATTTTTATAAAACTATGTTTATAATAGCACTTCCCGTTGTTATACAACATATCATAAGTATCGGTCTAAATCTGGTAGATACAGTTATGATAGGTAGATTAGGGGAAGATTTTTTAGCTGCTGTAGGTATAGCCAATAGAATATATTTTTTATTTACTATTTTTTGTTTTGGTTTATACAGTGGTGCTTCTGTTTTTGTTTCCCAATATTGGGGAGTTAAAGATATAAAAAATATAAGAAAAGTCTTCGGTATAGAATTAACCTTCGGTATTTTAATAGCCTTAGTTACTTCACTACTTGTTCAGCTTTTTCCTCATCAAATAATGAGTATTTTTATAGATGAAGAATATGTGATTTCTTTAGGTATTCAATATTTAAGAATCATTTCATTTAGTTATATAGTTACTGCCATATCCTTTGCCATAAGCTTTAATTCAAGATCAGTTCATTTACTTAAGAAGCCTACAATAATCAATGCTACAGCAATAAGCTTAAATACCTTCTTAAACTATGTTCTAATATATGGTAAGTTTGGATTCCCTTCTTTAGGTGTAGAAGGAGCTGCTTATGCTACCCTTATAGCTCGTAGTATAGAATTTATATTAATGGTATCACTAATATACTTTGATAAAAACCATCCTTTTTCTGCTAATTTTAAAGAACTTACTAACTGGGGAATGCCTATGGTTAAAAGAGTTTTTCGCACATCCCTACCAGTTGTCGGTAATGAGGCAGCTTGGGGAATAGGAACTACTATTTACTATATAGCCTATGGTATGATAGGTCCAGAAGCTATAGCTGTAGTTCAAGTCGCCTTTGTAATTTCAGATTTTTTTCAATCAGTATTTTTTGGAATAGGTAACGCATCAGCAGTTATGGTAGGAAATGAAATTGGAAGAGAAAAGTTTGATAAGGCTTTTGATTATTCAAAGAAATTTATAGTAATCACATTTAGTGTAGCAATAATAATGTCCTTTCTATACTTCTTTTCAAGAAATATAATAGTAGCTTTTTATGGTTTTAATACTGTCACCAGCTCAATTTTAAATAAAACAATAATTGTATCGGCAATCTTTTTAACACCTAAAATGCTAACCTATCTAATTATAGTGGGAATTCTAAGAAGCGGTGGAGATACAAAGTTTTGCTTAATACTTGAGTTTATATGTGTATGGGCTATAGGTATACCACTATCCTTCTTTTCAGTATTAGTACTTAAACTCCCTATACACTTGGTATTAGCTTTAGTTTTTTCAGAAGAACTTGTAAGGCTGATTATTGTACTTAAAAGATTTGAAAGCAAAAAATGGATAAACAATTTAATTACTTAATTGTTTATCCTCAACTTTTTATTAGTAATAATAATACTTAGTTTTTCCAATAAAGTCTTTGAAAATAATTAAATCGTGAATTGATATTTAAGATTTAATCATACTATTAATGATTTCTTCCATATCCTTCTTAGGTGGTTTTTTACCAGTCCATATTTCAAAGGCTTCTGCTGCTTGATTAACTAGCATTCCTAATCCATTCTGAATATTACATCCTTTTTTTTCTGCTTCTAATAGTAATTTACTTTTTATAGGATTATATACTATGTCTGTTACTAAATGTTTCTTTAATAATAAATTTTTATCCAGTGGACATTCTCCTATATTAGGATACATACCTAAGCTTGTAGTATTAATTATTACATCAACTTTATTTGTTATTTTCTCCATTTTCAATATGTCATTATTGTCTACATATGAGCAACATTTTTTTACATTATTATTTATTTTATTTGATAATTCTTTAGCTCTTTTAAGTGTTCTGTTTGATATATATATATCCTTAGCACCACTATCTGCTAATGTCATGGCAATAGATCTACTTGCACCACCAGCTCCTAATAATAAAAATTTACTACTAGTCACATTGATTCTGCTATTATTTTCTAAGGATTTAACAAATCCCTTACCATCAGTATTATATCCTATTAATTTACCTTCAGTAATTTTAACTGTATTAACAGATCCTATTTTTTTTGCTAATGGATCAATTTCATCAAGAAATTCCATTATCTTTAATTTATAAGGAATTGTTACATTAAAACCTATAAATTTCATGTGTTTTATACCCTTTAAAACATCTTGGATGTTTTTTTCCTCTATTTCTAAAGGTAGATATATATAGTTCAATTTATTTTTTTCATAAGCCTTATTATGCATTATTGGTGAAAAACTATGCTCCAAGGGATTTCCTATTAATCCAATAAGTTTTGTTTTTGTATTAATCATTTTAACCTCCAAAAATTCTACATCAAAGTATATTTTCAATCATTACCCATTAATTTTAATATTTTTCTTACTTTTTCTACGGGCATTTGGCCCGGAGCAGAAACATTTTTTCCTGCAGCAAAAGTCATATCTACACCAAAACATCCTCCAAATACTCTAGTGATTTTCCCATATTCTCCCATTGCCATAGTTATTATAGGTATTTTAACTTTTGAACATCTTGCTTTGTATGTAGCATTAAATAATTTTAGTACATCCCCATATGAATTAGCCGTAACAGCTAATTTTATTATATTAGCCCCTGCTCTTTCACCTTCTATTATTCTATTTAGTATAAATTCCTCATCTGGAGTTTCTTTAAAATTATGATTAGATAAAATAAGATGTTTCTTATGTTTTTTTACAAGAATTTTTATTTCTTCAATAAATTCTTTGCTGTTTGCCATTTCTACATCTATTATATCAGCTAGATTAGTTTCTAAAGCTTTTTCTATAATTCTAATTCTATTCTCTTCTTTAATTTTTTTATTTCCACCTTCATTGTAACTTCTACAGGTAAATATTAAAGGTATATCATTTGTTATTTTTTTAAGAGATTTCATAGAAGATACTAATTCACTGTTATCCTCATAACCTAAATTACTAAAATAATCTACCCTCCACTCAATAACATCTGCTTTAAGTCCAATAATTTCATCAGCTTCTACTAATAAATCCTTTATATTATTACTTAGGAGAGGTAAACATATCAAAACTTTTTCACCACCAAAAATTCTACCTTTTACTGTCACTTTTCTCTTGCTTAGTTCTCTCACTCTTATCCCCCTATTTTTATATAAATTTTTATTTTAATGCCTTTTTATCATTATATATAATATAATGATTTTTTTAAATACAAAAGTTCTTAGGAACTATTTTTTTGTTATTTAGCCTAATATATTTATATAGTAAATATATTTTAATACAAACTGTTTAATTTTCTAATTTATGGATAAATATATATTAAAGGAGGCTTTAAAAATGGATAACATAAAAGAATGTTTGTATTCGATCTATCATTTATGGTTAAAAGAATTAGAAGATAATAAATTTTATATAGGAATTACCAACTATCTAATAGAAGAGATGGGAGAAATTAATAGAATTAATATAAGTAAAATTGGAGTTCATTTAAGAGAAGGAGATATTTTTGGTACTTTAGAAAGCAGCGATGAAGTATATGATTTAACTATGCCTTTAGACGGTGAAGTTATAGATGTTAATCCAAGAATAGAAAAAGAATTATCCCTGCTTATGGATAACCCTCTAAAAATATGGTTGATAAAAATAAAACTTGCTGATGAAGACCAGGTTTACGACTTACTAAATGAATTAGAGTACAGTAATTTTACTGTCTAAAGGTCTTAAAGCAAATTTTTGATTTCATTTATGCTGTTAATATGATAATCTTTAACTGATTCATTCATACCCCTTTTAGTATGCATGAGTACGAACATATGACTGTATGCCTTTCTATACAAATCTAAATGGTTCATATATTTCTTTATATCTACATTATGTTTTTTGCTGTTTATTTCTTTATGATAAAACTGTATAAGGTTTCTAAATTCATTCATCTTAAGTCTATATCCTTCTAAAGTCCTTACTACTATATATTCATCTTTTATTAGAAGATTGTTTTCCAAGAAATCTCTTAACTCTTGATCTAAAGAAGTTAGTTTGACAAAAGGATTCGGCGGCTTTATATAATAATTTATTATCAATGCAGACCCTATACCTATAAAGGTTTCTATAGTTCTATTTAAAACATATTCTGCTGGTTGGAAGTTGTTTGCATCTACTATTCTAAAGCTTATAACTAGAAACACTAAACTAGCAGTTTTAATATACTCTGTTTTTCCAACTATATTTCCAGAATATATAATCAGAAGCAAACCAATAGGGATTATATATAAAATATCTGGAGCTATAACAAGGTATGCAAAAGAAAACAAACTTCCTATCAATGTACCTATACCTCTAACTCTTGCCATATCTGTGGTTTCAATAAGAGAACCCTGCATACATAAAAAAGCAGTCCAAGTAGCTTGAAAGGAATTCAAACCCAATAGATTACTTATTGACAATGCTGCTAACACAGACAAGAATGTTTTAATACTTCTCATTCCTAATTTTGGTATTTTAAATTTTTTAATTTTGTCTTTCATTACTCGTCCTTTAAATTTTTTTAAAATTTAACCATACATGTATACTTTTGTCAAATAAAAAGCAACCATTGAAATTATTCTTTATTTATTATTTTTTTTATTCTTTTTTCCAAATCACTTCTTTTAAGCCATATCTGTCTCTGACAGCCTGTACATTTTATTCTAAAATCTGCACCTACCCTTAATATTTCCCAATCATAACTTCCACATGGATGTTTTTTCTTTAGCCTAACTATATCTCCTTTTTCTAAATGTATTGGCATAATATCACTCCTTTTTTAAAATGTTCCACGTGGAACATTTTATTCTATTATATCCTTATAGCTTAAATAATTTAAAACTATGTTGTTTTCATAGAAAACACTACTAGATTCTGATTCTAATACCATGCTGGTAATTGCATTATCTTGGTCTGAAAACATAATTAACGGTGTTGCTACTGCAAAGACTAAGTAAAGTATTAGAACAGTTTTTAGTCCTCCTAGTACACCACCTAAAAGCTTGTTGGCAAGATTTAATACTGGTAATTTTACTATAGTATTTAAAATGTTAGCAACAATAAAAATCACTAAAAAGGTAAATAATATTGCTATTGTAAATGAAATGAAAACCATAATTAGATTTGTTAATTGATCAGCAATATTTCCATAATTATTAACTGATAAAGAATTTTCAGGATTATTAATTACATCTTTAAAGATCATCTTCATATCAAAGGGAAGCTTGTCAAAACCCTTAAGTAAATCAGTTATAGAAACACCATCGCCTATTTCACTTATAAGCTTAGATATTTTTCCAGAAACGAAGTCATTTATTGTACTTTCAAGCTTTGTGTTTTTTACTAAAAAATTCATTACCAAATAATAATATTCTTTTGAAATAAAAAAAGCTAATATTATTCCAATAAAGTTAAATAAGGACATTATAAATCCTTTTTTAAGACCTGTAAAAATTGATATAAGTATTAGTAAGATTATTATACCGTCAACCAAGTTAAAATTCATAGCACCCTCCTATTTTATAGTTCCTTTGTAAAAATTAAAGTCTGTCTCTATATATATATTGTTTTCGATGATACTGTAGCTCATTATTTTTTCATTTATGGGCCAAATTGAATAAATTTCTTCTCCTACTAATGAAATTTTATTACTATTTACAACTAATATGTTACTATTAAATATTGTAATTCTATCATATGTATCATCTAATTCAATTATTTTTTCAACAGAACTATCAAATTTTATAATATGAAGTTTATCTTTTTCTAAAAGAAGTACTCTACTATCATTGCGATCTATAATAAAATCAATTATATTCTCAAAGTTATTGTACTTCCATAATATTATACCATCTGTATTAAATGTATAAAAATTTTTTCCTGTTAGAACAAAATTTCTTGAAGATGTTTGTTCTATTTTAACTAACAATTCTCCTTCAAGTGAAGCTTCCCATCTTTTTATATCATCTTTTATAAGTCGCTGTTGTATCCCTGAACTTATTCCTTCACTAGCTAATTGAAAATATCCAATAAAATAACTATCTATTTCATCCTTTGGAGACAAACAAACTATGTTTCCATCTACTGTAATTTCTTCTATATTTCCATTTACAATTTTAACGGCCTTATTAACATTATCATCTTTTAAAATAACATAAATATCTTTACCTTTTTCTATATGAAGAATTTGAGATTCAAAATTATATTCATTTATATTCTTACCCTCTATATTAATCTCAAGGATTTTATTTTTATTTTCACTTATTATGAAAATATTGTCAAAGTAGAAAACTTTGTATATGAAATCACTTATATCTTTTGACCACACCGTATCTCCGTTGTAATTAGTGTTTTTAATGGATTTATCACTAAAAGATATGATACCATTATTGTGGTATATTTTTTCTCTTAAAAGTTCAATATTTAAGCTTTCTAAATCCTGAATTAGTATTCTATTTTCTTCTAAATCTAAAATATCTTTCTCTATTACAAAATAGTACCCTAAAAATACTAGTACTATTAATATCATTATAAGTATTTTTTTCAAATTATCACCTATTTCATTATACCATATTATGAATAAAAAAAAACATAGTAATATAAGAGTAGAATGTTCCATATGGAACATTCTACTTTTGTATTTATATTTAATTTATAAACTCTTCTTTATTTCTTCAAACTCATCTTGATTTTCTAAATCGTAGGATGATTTTTTTGAATAATGTGTGTGCAGCAATTTATGTGATATTTCTTTATTTGGTTTTCTCAAGTAATCTTCATATAGTTTAATTATTTCCGGATTTTGGTGAGATTTTCTAATTTTATTAATTGTATCTTCTTCATATAAGGCTTTAGCTCTTTCTACTCTTCTATCTACATACATTCTTTTCTTTGCCGAAACATGTGATTGGCCTCCGCCGTTTACACACCCACCTTCACAAGCCATTACTTCTATAAAGTGGTATTCTTTCTTACCAGCTTTTATATCTTCTAGTAGTTTTGCAGCATGTTTTGTTCCATTTACTACTGCTACATTTATTTTTGTATCTTCTCCATTTATAGGCAAAACAACTGTAGCTTCTTTTATATGCTCTATTCCTCTTAGCTCCTTATATTCAATTTCAATAAGATCTTTATCAGTAAGGATATCCGCAACAGTTCTTAATGCAGCTTCCATAACTCCTCCAGTTGCTCCAAATAAAGCTCCTGCACCTGAATATTCGCCCATGATTTTATCGAAGTTTTGGTCAGGCAAATTATCAAAATTAATACCCAATTGTTTTATCATAACTCCTAATTCTCTTGTAGTAATAGAATAATCAACATCTCTTATTCTATCAACTTCCATTTCAGGTCTTGCTGCTTCATTTTTCTTAGAAATACAAGGCATAACTGATACTACAACTATATCCTTTGGATCTATCCCTGCTTTTTTTGCATAATATGATTTTGTAATAGCTCCAAACATTTGCTGTGGAGATTTGCAGGTAGATAAATTATCTAGAAAATCTGGATAATTGAATTCACAGTATCTAACCCATCCCGGGGAACAAGAAGTTATCATAGGTAATTTCCCACCATTTTGAACTCTATTTAAAAATTCGCTTCCTTCTTCCATTATTGTAAGATCCGCACTAAAAGTTGTATCAAATACCTTGTCAAATCCTATGCCTCTTAAAGCCGCAACCATCTTGCCGGTTACCCTTGTACCTAAAGGATACCCAAACTCTTCTCCTAGAGAAGCTCTAACAGCAGGTGCTGTTTGAACCACTACGTGTTTTTTTGGATCATCAATAGCTTCCCAAACTTCATCTATATTTGTTCTTTCCCTTAAAGCTGCCACAGGACATGCTTGTATACATTGTCCGCAATATACACATGGAACCTTATCCATTGAAAAGTCAAATGCAGGAGCTATTTCAGTTTCAAAACCTCTCTTAACAAATTCTAATATTCCTATACCTTGTATATCTCTGCAGGTACTTACACATCTACCACATAGTATACATTTACTTGAATCTCTTATTATAGAATTAGACATTTTATCTACTGTAGAAGCTCTTTTTTCACCTTCATATTTTACATCTTCTACACCTAACTCTCTACATAAAGCTTGTAATTCACAACTAACATTTCTATAACATACTGTACATTCTCTATTATGATTAGCCAGTATTAACTGCAAATTGTTTCTACGAGCATTTCTAACTTTTTTAGTGTTAGTTTTTATTTCCATACCTTCTTGAACTTTTAATACGCATGAAGCTGGTAAATTCCTCATTTTTTTTCCGTCTACATATGCTTCCACTACACACAATCTACAAGCTGCTACTTCATTAATATCTTTTAAGTAACAAAGTGTTGGTATGTCAATTCCTGCTTCTTTTGCTGCCATCAATACTGTGTAATCTTTTGGAACTTTAACTTCTATATTGTTAATTTTGACATTTATTTTTTCCATTATTTACACCTTCCTTATTCTTTTATAATAGCATCAAAAGGACAAGCTTCAATACAAGCGCCGCACTTGATACATTTATCTTGATCTATTTCGTGCACCTCTTTGACCTTTCCACTAATAGCATCAACTGGACAAACTTTAACACATTTTGTACAGCCTCTACAGTTTTCAGTTATTACGTAACTTAGTAGGGCTTGGCATACTCCAGCAGGACATGTTTTTGCTGTAACATGAGCTTCATATTCATCTCTAAAGTATTTTAAGGTTGATATTACTGGGTTTGGTGCTGTTTGTCCTAAACCACATAAGGAAGTATCTTTTATAGTTTCAGAAAGTTCCTCTAATGTATCCAAATCTTCTAAGCTTCCTTTTCCTTCAACTATTCTATTAAGTATCTCAAGCATTCGCTTAGTTCCTTCTCTACAAGGAGTACATTTTCCACAGGATTCATCTACTGTAAAGTCAAGAAAAAATCTAGCTACATCGACCATACAGTTATCTTCATCCATTACTATCATTCCTCCAGATCCCATCATAGAACCTAGCTCTACTAATGAATCAAAATCTATTGGAGTTTTCAAATGTTCTCTTGTTATGCATCCTCCAGATGGTCCTCCCGTCTGTACAGCTTTAAACTGTTTACCATCGGGACATCCTCCTCCTATATCATAAATAACTTCTTCTAAGGATGTACCCATAGGTATTTCTACTAAGCCAGTGTTATTAATTTTTCCTCCTAAAGCAAATACCTTAGTACCAGGTGATTTATCAGTACCAAAAGATCTAAACCAATCTGCTCCATTATTTATAATTTGAGGTATATTGGATAATGTTTCTACATTGTTTATTATTGTAGGTTTGCCCCAAAGTCCTTTATTTGCTGGAAATGGAGGTTTGTTTCTTGACATACCTCTTTTCCCTTCTATGGAAGCTATAAGCGCAGTTTCTTCACCACATACAAAGGCTCCAGCTCCTAATCTAATTTCCAAATCAAAATCAAATCCAGACTCAAATATATTTTTTCCTAACAAACCTTCTTTTTTAGCCTGTTCGATTGCTATTTCCAGTCTTTTTACTGCAATAGGATACTCTGCCCTTACATATACATATCCTTTAGTTGCTCCTATAGCATAACCTGCTATAGCCATAGCTTCTAATATTGAATGAGGGTCTCCTTCTAGTATGCTTCTGTCCATAAAAGCCCCAGGATCTCCTTCATCTGCATTACATATAATATATTTTTGGTCTGATTTATTAGGTGCTGCAAATCCCCACTTTACACCAGTTGGGAATCCTCCGCCACCTCTTCCTCTAATGCCTGAATCTTTAACAACCTTTATTACATCTTCGGGAGTCATTTCTGTTAAAGCCTTCCCTAAAGCCATATATCCATCCTGTGCAATGTATTCTCTTATATCTTCAGGATTTATAATTCCACAGTTTTTTAGGGATACTCTTTTTTGCTTATTATAAAAGCTTACTTCGCTTAAAGATTTTATAATATCTTCATCTATACTTTCTTCGTATAAGTATTCTTTTACTATTCTTCCCTTATATATATGTTCTTCTACTATTTTTTCTACCTTATCAACGGTCATCTTGTTGTAAAAAGCACCTTCAGGATAAACTACTACTATCGGTCCCTCTTCGCATAAGCCAAAGCATCCTGTAGATATAACCTGTACTTCTTTGTCTAATTGGTATTCACTAATTTTACTTTCAAATTCCTCTTTTATTTTTGCAGAATTTGATGAAGCACATCCTGTTCCTCCACAAACTAAAACGTGAGCTCTATATATTGCCATTTTAACACTCCTTTTTATCTTTTTTCTTCAGAACCAATAGTGTATTCATTTACTACTTTTCCATCTATGATATGTTCTGATATTATCCTTTTTGCCTTACGACTATCTACATATATATATGTTACTTTTTCTTCTCCGGATCTATATACTTCAATAATAGGTTCATATCTACAGATACCTATACATCCTGTCTGAACTATCTGTACATCATTTAAATTTTTATTATCCACTTCTTCTATTAATGTCTGCAGCACCGGTCTTGCTCCTGCTGAAATACCACAAGTCGCCATACCTACTACTATTCTGGTTTTTTTATTTGTATCTCTCATTTCTAAGTTCTTTTTTGATTCATCCCGCATTTTTTTCAATTCTTCTAAAGATTTCATTACATTACCTCCAAATTTTATTTATATTTTGCTAAAATTTTTGGTACATCATCAGGGGATATTTT